>NZ_UWOA01000011.1:0-91181 GCF_900604305.1 Mycobacterium sp. P7213 | reverse complement strand
CTCCCCCAGCCCCACCAGCTTGACCGGTACCCCCAGCTCCTGCTGCACCCGGAACACGATCCCCCCTTTGGCGGTTCCATCCAGCTTGGTCAGCACCACCCCGGTGATATCGACGACGTCGGCGAACACCCGGGCCTGGGCCAGGCCGTTCTGCCCGATGGTGGCGTCCAGGACCAGCAGCACCTCGTCGACGGCGGCGCGGCGCTCCACCACCCGCTTGACCTTGCCGAGCTCATCCATCAGACCGGTCTTGGTGTGCAGCCGTCCCGCGGTGTCGATCACCACCACATCGACGCCGTCGGCGATGCCCTTGTCGACAGCGTCGAACGCCACCGAGGCCGGGTCCGCGCCTTCGGCGCCGCGCACCACCTCAGCGCCCACCCGCGCCGCCCAGGTCTGCAGCTGGTCGGCGGCGGCGGCCCGGAACGTGTCGGCCGCCCCCAGCACCACTCGGCGGCCATCGGCCACCAGTACGCGGGCCAGTTTGCCGACGGTGGTCGTCTTGCCGGTGCCGTTAACCCCGACCACCAACAACACCGACGGGTGATCGTCGTGCGGCAGGGCCCGAATGGAACGCTGCAGACCGGGCTGCAGCTCGCTTATGAGCACGTCGCGCAGCACCGCGCGCGCCTCGGCCTCGGTGCGCACCTGGCCGCCGGCCAGGCGTCCGCGCAATTGATTCACCACCGATTCGGTGACCACCGGGCCCAGGTCGGCCACCAGCAGGGTGTCCTCGACGTCCTGCCAGGAGTCATCGTCGAGGTCTCCGCCGCCCAGCAGCCCGAGCATGCCGCGGCCCAATGCGTTCTGCGACTTGGCCAACCGCCCGCGCAGCCGCTCCATCCGGCCTTCAACCGGCTCGATGTCCGGCTCGACGGCCGCTGGCGCCGGCGGTGCCTGGGGCTCGGCGGAAGGGACTTCGGGCGGCGCTTCGGGCAGTTCTATGTCGGTGATGGTGCGCCGGGGCGCATCACGAGGAACAGTCGCATCGTCGCCGATGATGGGGGCTGGCGGCTCCGCTGTGTCCGTGCGACTGAAGGTGATACCCGAGGAGGCGGTGTAGCCGCCGGAACGGTCCAGACTCTCGCGTTGCGGCGCGGACAGGCTGATACGCCGCCGGCGGTGGCGCACCAAGCCGAAGACCAGTGCGGCGATGACGACGAGCGCGGCAGCGACCGCTAGGGCGATCCAGAGACCTTCAGACACCGCGCCATTGTTTCAGGGTCTTGGCGGGCCGAGGCGGACAGGCTAGCCCGGGCTGGAAACGAGCTCTTCGCCCCGGATGCGTTGGGAGATCACCGCGGTGATCCCGTCACCTTGCATGGTCACCCCGTACAGCGCGTCGGCGACTTCCATCGTCGGCTTCTGGTGGGTGATCACGATGAGCTGGGAGCGGGCCCGCAGCATCTCGAACAGCGCCAGCAGCCGGCGCAGGTTGGTGTCGTCGAGCGCGGCCTCGACCTCGTCCATGATGTAGAACGGCGACGGGCGGGCCCGGAAGATCGCCACCAGCATGGCGATGGCCGTCAGGGACTTCTCCCCGCCGGACAGCAGCGACAGTCGCTTGACCTTCTTGCCGGGCGGACGGGCCTCGACGTCAACCCCGGTGGTCAGCATGTCGCTGGGGTCGGTCAGCAGCAGGCGGCCTTCGCCTCCGGGGAACAGCGCCGCGAACACCTCGGTGAACTCGCGCTCCACGTCGGCGTAGGCGTCGGTGAAGACCTGCAGGATGCGCGCGTCAACGTCGGAGACCACATCGAGGAGGTCCTTGCGGGCCGCCTTGACGTCCTCGAGCTGGGTGGACAAGAAGTTGTAGCGCTCCTCGAGCGCCGCGAACTCCTCAAGCGCCAGGGGGTTGACCCGGCCCAGTTCGGCCAGTTCGCGTTCGGCGCGTTTGGCCCGGCGCTCCTGGGTGGCGCGGTCGAAGGGCATCGGGGCGGGAGCCATCACCAGTTCGCCGCGGTCCCGGGCCTGCTCGTACTCGGCCATCTCCAGTTCGGTCGGTGGCAGCGCGACATCCGGTCCATACTCGGCGATCAGATCTGCCGAACTCATGCCGAACTGCTCGAGCACGGTCTGCTCGAGTTGTTCGATGCGCAACGCGGCCTGCGCCTTGGCGACTTCGTCGCGGTGCAGTGCCTCGGTGAGTGCGGTCAGCCGGGTGCTCAGGGAGTTCACCTCGTCACGGACGGCGACCATCGCGGCGGCCCGCTGCTGACGTTCACTGGCCAGCCCGTCACGGATCCGCGCTGCCGCGATCACCACATGCTGCAGGCGCTGGGCCAGCGCACTGCCGGCATCGGCCACCGCTGCGGCCGTCGTCGCCGCGCGTGCGCGCGCGGCGCGGGCCTGCTCGGCGCGGACCCGCGCCTCGCGTTCAGCCGCAGCCGCCCGACGCAGCGAATCCGCCTTGCCGCGTACCGCATTGGCGCGTTCCTCGGCGGTACGCACCGCCAGCCTGGCCTCCACCTCGACGCTGCGCGCCGCCTCCGCTGCGGCCGCGATCTGCTGGCGATCCACCGGCTCGACGGCGGCCGTCGGCTGATCTTCTTCGGCGTTACGCAGCCGGGTTTCCAGCTCGCTCAGCTCGGTGACGGTCTGCGCCCGGCCGGCCTCGAGCTCGTCACGCTCACGCAGCCGCCGGCGCCACTCGGTCTCGGCGGCGCGCGCCTCTTGCCCCAGCCGGCCCAGCTGCTCGTGGGTGGCAGCGATAGCGGCGTCGGACTCGTTGAGGGCGGCCAGTGCCTGCTCGGCGGCGTCCCGGCGCGCGGACTGCTCGGCCAGCGCTCCGGCGAGAGCCGCGCCGAGTTCGCCAACCTGTGTCTCGGCGGCGGCCAGTTCAGCGCGGGCCTTGTCGATCTCGCTGTTGATCTCCAGGGTGGACGGCTTGCGATCCGATCCACCGCTGACCCAGCCCGCACCGACCAGATCACCGTCTAGCGTCACCGCGCGCACCCTGGGGCGTGCGGCCACCAGCTCCAGCGCCTTGGGCAGGTCGTCGACCACCACCACCGCCGACAGCATGGCCGTCAGCGCACCGCGCAACTTCTCGGGGGCCTCGATCAGCTCCACTGCCCACAGCGCTCCGTCCGGCAGTTCTGCGCGCTGTCCGGTGGCCGGCAGTGGCCAGTCCCCCAGCACGATCGCCGCCCGCCCGCCGTCAGCGGTCTTGAGCGCGTGCAGCGCCGAGCGGGCCGCGCCGGCGTCCTCCGCGGCCAGCGCATCGGCGGCAGATCCGAGCACCGCAGCCAGTGCCGCCTCGTACCCGGCGCGGACCTTGACCAGCTTCGCGATCGACCCGAACAGCCCGGGGCCAGTGTGGTTCGCCGTGAGCCAGGCGGCGCCGTCCCGGCGTTCCAGCCCCATCGACAACGCCTCGATACGAGCGTGCAGCGAAGCGACCTGGCGCTCGGCGGCGCGTTCGGCGGCCTGCAGTTCGGCGACGCGCTCATCTGCCAGCTGCAAGGTGGCCACGGTCCGCTCGTGGTGCTCGTCCAAACCGACTTCGCCCTGATCGAGCTCGGAGACCCGGCCCTGAACCGTCTCGAACTCCGCCTGGGCGGCCTGAGCCCGCCCGGCGGCCTCCTCGATACGCGTCGACAGTTGCCCGACGTGAGTGTCGATCGACTCGACGCGAGCCCGAATCGTCTCCACCTGACCGGTCAACCGGGCCAGGCCCTCACGCCGGTCGGCTTCGGCACGAACGGCAGCCAGATGCGCCTTCTCCGCCTCGGTGCTGCGGCGCTCCCGTTCGGCCAACTCGGCGCGGGCCGCCTCCAGCCGGATGCCGGCCTCGGCCAGTTCGGCCAGCAGCTGCTGCTCGGCCGCGGCCACCTGCTCGGCCTCGGCCTCCAGCGCGTCGGGGTCGACGCCGGCGGTGGTGATCGGCTCGTCGTCGAGATGGTGTGCGCGTTCGGTGGCGATACGCACGGTGGCGCTGACCCGCTCGGCCAGCGCGGACAGCGAGAACCAGGTCTGCTGGGCACCCTCGGCGCGCTGGGTCAAGCTGGCGACCGCGGACTCGTGGGCGGTCAGTTCGTCGGCAGCCACCGCCAGACGCTCGGTGATCTGGTCGTGCTCGCGGCGCAGCGTGGCCTCGGCGTCGGTAGTTCCGGCGAACTCGGCCTGCCGCGACACCAGGTCGTCTGCGGTCAGCCGCAGCTTGGCGTCGCGCAGGTCGGCTTGGATGGTGGCCGCACGCCGGGCGACCTCGGCTTGGCGGCCCAGTGGTTTGAGCTGGCGGCGCAACTCGGTGGTCAGGTCGGTCAGGCGGGCGAGGTTGGCCGCCATCGCGTCCAGTTTGCGGACCGCCTTTTCTTTGCGCTTGCGGTGCTTGAGCACCCCGGCGGCCTCTTCGATGAAGGCCCGGCGGTCCTCGGGGCGAGACTCCAGGATCTGCGCCAGCCGGCCCTGACCCACGATGACGTGCATCTCACGGCCGATGCCGGAGTCGCTGAGCAGTTCCTGGACGTCCATCAGCCGGCAGCTGGCACCGTTGATCTCGTACTCGCTGGCGCCGTCGCGGAACATCCGCCGGGTGATCGAGACCTCGGCGTACTCGATCGGTAGCGCGTTGTCGGAGTTGTCGATGGTGACGGTGACCTCGGCGCGACCGAGCGGGGCGCGCGAGGAGGTACCGGCGAAGATGACGTCTTCCATCTTGCCGCCGCGCAGGGTCTTGGCGCTGTGTTCCCCCATCACCCAGGCCAGCGCGTCGACCACGTTGGACTTGCCCGAACCGTTGGGTCCGACCACCGCGGTGATGCCCGGTTCGAAGCGCAGAGTCGTCGGCGCGGCGAAGGACTTGAAGCCCTTCAGCGTCAGACTCTTGAGGTGCACGGGGTGTGAGACTACCGGTCTAGCGTTCGGCGAATCCGTCGATCGGGTCCCCGACGTCCGTCCAGTCGACGACGACCGTGTCCACCCGGCCCGGCGTGGCGCCACCCTGCAGCAGCTCCAGCAGGCGCTGGCAGTCCGCGCGGGGGCCCTGAGCGACGACGTGTACGCGGCCGCCGGGCCGGTTGGCGGCGTAGCCCGTCAGGCCCAGCTCCAGTGCCCGCGAACGCGTCCACCACCGAAAGCCGACGCCCTGGACGTGGCCGTGCACCCAGGCGGACAGGCGGACGTCAGGACCGGTCACCGGAGTCGATCGCAAGGCGCACCTCAGTACCGGATCTCAGTGTGCGGCCCACCGTGCAGACCTGATCGATCGCCCGGTACACGACGGTCAGCAGCCGATCCCGCTCCGCATCGTCCAGACCCGAGAGGTCCAGCTTCAGGACTTCTTCCAGCAGCGGATAGCGCTCCTGCTCCCGATCGGCGGGGCCGGAGACTTCGATGGTGGCCTGGTAGTCGTCGCCGAGCCGGCGGGCCAGCGGGGCGTCACTGGACATTCCGCTGCATGCCGCCAACGCGATCTTGAGCAACTCCCCGGGGGTGAAGACGCCGGCGACGTCCTCACTGCCGATCAGCACCTGCGCGCCCCGCGAACTGCGTCCGATATAGCGGCGGGTCCCGGTGCGCTCCACCCATAAATCCGTCATGGGGACATCTTTGCAGCCGTGACGGCGCCGAACCTGCGCTAGGCCGACGGCGGTGACCCGCTAAGTTTCTCATTCCGCATCTGCAAGAAGCGCTGCGTATCCCGTCGAAACGAATTCTTTTGCGCCGCTTCACGTTATTGTCGGGCTTTCCCCGCAACACCATTCGCCGAACAGCCGAGGGGACATCCGTGCAGGTAGCGATCCCGCTCTTCCCGCGATTCACCGCTCTGGACGCCATCGGGCCATACGAGGTGCTGCAACGGCTCCCGGACGTCGAGGTGATTTTCGTCGGGCACCGCCGCGGCGAGGTCCGCAGCGATAACGGGATGCTCGGAATCGTCTGCGATGCCCGATTCGACGAGCTGACCGCACCGGAGGTCGTGGTCGTCCCCGGCGGTGTCGGGACGCGGGTCTTGCTCGACGACACGGAGTTGCTCTACTGGGTGCGCACGACGCACACCCACACCAGGTTCACCGCCTCGGTGTGCACCGGCTCCCTGCTGCTGGCCGCCGCCGGGCTGTTGGACGGGCTGACCGCGACCACCCATTGGAGCGCCGTCGAACTGCTGGAACACCTGGGCGCCCGCTACGTGGAGCAACGGGTGGTCGAGCATCTGCCGCAGCGGCTGGTCACTTCGGCAGGGGTCTCCAGCGGCATCGACATGGCGCTGCGGCTGGCCGAGTTGCTGGCCGACGCCGAAACGGCCTGCGCCATTCAGCTCCTGATCGAGTACGACCCCCAACCGCCGTTCGACTGCGGTTCACTGATCAAGGCCGGCGAGGACGTTCGACGGCGCGTCGCGCAGCTGCGGCGCTGACCCAGCGGGCCACCGCGGGCATACTCGATATTTATGGCGACAGTGGTCGCATTCCACGCCCATCCCGACGACGAGGCGATTCTGACCGGGGGAACTCTGGCGCGGGCGGCGGCCGGGGGGCATCGCGTCGTGGTGGTGGTGGCGACCGATGGCCGCGTCAATAACGGCGACGACGATCGGCTGGCCGAATTGCACGCGAGCGCAACGACCCTCGGCGCACACCGAGTCGAATGTCTGGGCTACGCCGACAGTGGGTTCGGCGCGGAGTTCTATCCCGATCCGCCGGGGCGAGTCAGGTTCGCCCGCGCCGACATCGAGGAGGCGGCGCAGCGACTGGCGGCCATCCTGCGTGACGAAGACGCTGATCTGCTCCTGAGCTATCAGTCCAATGGCGGCTACGGCCACCGTGATCACGTGCGCGTCCATCATGTCGGTAAGCGGGCTGCGCAGATCGCCGCGACGCCGCGTGTGCTCGAGGCGACGATGCCCCGCGAGATGCTGACCCGGGTCGAGCATGGCGCTCGCCTACTGCATCTGCCGGCGCCTTACGGACGTGAGGTGGTACGCACCGCCTACGCACCGGCATCCAGCATCACGCACCGCATCAATGTGTTTCGGTTCGCCCGGCAGAAGCGGGATGCCTTCGCCGCGCATCGCTCTCAGATCGGCGCGAGCGCGGCCGCGGCACGTCTGTTCGCGGTGCTGATGCGCCTTCCCCCGCAAGTGGCCGGCGTCGCATTCGGTCGCGAGTGGTTCGTCGATCCGAATCTGCCTCCGGGCCGGGTCTATCGTGACATCTTCGAGTGACCCCGATCGACTTCCCGTGTCAGCGTTGGCAGTTCGGGCAGAAGTACGACGATCGATTCATGAACTTCGCCCGGCGAATCGGAGTCCCGCAACGCCGGCACGGCTCGTCTTCACGGCCGTAGGCGTCCAGTGACCGGCTGAAGTAGCCGGATTCACCGTTGACGTTGACGTACAGCGAGTCGAACGAGGTGCCGCCGGCGGCGAGCGCGTCGTTCATCACCTCTGCCGCGGCAGCCAGCAGTGCCCGCAGCCGCGGCCGGGACAGTCGGTCGGCCGTTCGGGTGCCGCGAATCCCAGCTCGCCACAGTGCTTCGTCGGCGTAGATGTTGCCGATTCCCGACACCACGGTCTGGTCGAGAAGTTGGCGTTTGATCTCGGAGTGCTTGCGCCGCAGCACTTCAACCACCGATTCGGCATCAAAGCGCGGGTCCAGCGGGTCGCGGGCGAGGTGGGCGACCGGTACCGGCAACACACTGCCGTCCACCGCGACCAGATCGGTGAGCTGCCACCCGCCGAAGGTGCGCTGGTCGACGAAGCTGACTTTCGTCCCGTCGTCGAGCACGGCGGCGATCCGCAGGTGCCTGGTGTCGGGCAGCTCCCCCAGCAGCATCTGACCGCTCATACCCAGGTGCACCACCAGGGCCTCGTCGGCCACCGCACCGCTCAGCAGCAGCCACAGGTATTTGCCCCGCCGGTCGGTGCCGGTGATCCGGGCGCCCAGCAGCCGGCCGGTCAGATCGGCGGGACCGGCCTCGTGGCGGCGCACCGCCCGTGGATGGTGCACCCGCACCCCGGTGATCGTGCGCCCGACCAGGTGCGCGTTCAGGCCACGCCGAACCACCTCGACCTCGGGAAGTTCGGGCATTCTCAGGCCTGCTGTGGGTCGTTGACCGCACCATCCAAGGCCTGCCAGGCCGCGGCCGCGGCCTTCTGCTCGGCTTCCTTCTTGGTGCGCCCGACGCCGGTGCCGTACGCGGTGTCCGATATGACAGCGGCCGCGGTGAACTCGCGGTCGTGATCGGGTCCGGTGGAGGTGACCTGATAGGACGGTACGCCCAGGCCGCGCGCGGCGGTCAGTTCCTGCAGGCTGGTCTTCCAATCCAGACCGGCACCCAGGGTGGCCGCGGTATCGAGCAGCGGACCGAACAGGCGCAGGATCACCTCGCGGGCGGTGTCGATTCCGTGCTGGAGGTACACCGCCCCCAGCAAAGACTCCATGCCGTCGGCCAGGATGCTGGATTTGTCGGCGCCGCCTGTGTTCTCCTCGCCCCGGCCGAGCAGCAGATGAGCCCCTAGCCCGTCCTCGGTCAGGCGGCGCGCCACATCGGCCAGAGCAGAGGTGTTGACCACGCTGGAGCGCAGCTTGGCCAGATCTCCTTCGGGCCGGTCGGGATGGCGGTGGAACAGCTCGTCGGTGATGATCAGTCCGAGCACCGCATCGCCCAGGAACTCCAAGCGCTCATTGGTGGGCAGGCCACCGTGCTCGTAGGCGTAACTGCGGTGCGTGACGGCCAGCGTGAGCAGGTCGTCGGCGAGGTCGACGCCGAGTGCATCCAGCACCGCTTGCCGGGGACGGCTCACCGCTCACCGTCATCGCTCGGCCCGCCGCCGTCCTGCGGTTCCAGCATTCCGGCCAGTTTCGCCCAGCGCGGATCGATCTTGTCGTGGTGATGGCCGGGCTCGGCGCTGGACAGCACCACCCCGCAGTCGGGGCACAGTCCCGGACAGTCCGGGACGCAGAGCGGGGACAGCGGCAGAGCCAGGCCGACCGCGTCGACGATGGCCTGTTCGAGGTCCACCGCGTCATCGACGACCCGGCCCATTTCGTCGTCGTCGGTGGTGGCGTCGGTGGTGCTGTCGGGGTAGGCGTACAACTCAGTCAACTCGACCTCGACATCGCCGGTCAGCGGCTGCAGGCACCGCGCGCACTCGCCCGTGGTGCGCGCTGAGACCACGCCACTGACCAGAACCCCCTCCGAGACCGACTCCACCCGCAGATCCAGATCGACTGCGCCATCCGCAGGAATCGCCACCAGATCCAGCCCGATGCGGGTGGGGCTGATCCGCTGCTCCTGCAGCGGCATCAATGCACCGGGGCGCCGTCCCAACCGGGAGACATCGACCACGAACGGCGCAGGCAGCTGCCGCCGTGCTGCCTTCATACCTGCGCCAGGGTGCCTCGCCATGCCGCGATTCTACGCAGCGCGTTACTTGGCGTTCTCGGGTCAGCGAGTCGCGTAGTCGTGAGTGCCCGCGGCGGTACGCAGTTGGTGACGACCACGGTTGATCGAACGCAGCGTGCCGTTGAGGAAGTCCTCGAATTCGGCCAGCTTGGCGTCGACGTAGATGTCGCATTCGCCGCGCATCCGGTCGGCCTCGGCGTGCGCCGAATCGATCAGCCGGGTGGATTCGGCACGGGCCGAGGTCACCACCTCGTTCTGCGAAACCAGCCGCTGCTGTTCCTTGATGCCTTCCTGCACGGCCTTCTCGTAGGCGGCGTTGCCGTTCTCGACCAGCCGATCGCATTCCGCCTGGGCGCGGCTGGTGGCGGTCTCGAACTCGCGCTTGGCGGTTGCGCTGAGCCGGGCCGCTTCCTCGCGGGCTTCGCCGAGCATCCGCTCGCTGTGTCCGCGGGCCTCGGCCACCATCCGGTCAGCCTGCCCCTTGGCGTCGGCCAGCAACCGGTCGGCTTCCGCGCGCGCATGGCTGACCAGCGAGTCGGCTTCGGCCGTAGCCGAGCTGACCATCGATTCCGCGTGCTCCTTGGCCTCGTTGAGGACCGAGTCGCGGGCGTCAAGGACGTCTTGAGCGTCGTCCAGTTCTCCGGGGATGGCGTCGCGGATGTCGTCGATCAGTTCCAGGACGTCACCGCGGGGTACCACGCAGCCTGCCGTCATCGGCACGCCACGGGCCTCTTCGACGATGGAGCCCAGTTCATCAAGGGCTTCGAACACTCGGTACACGGCAGCACCCTCCAGGCATAGTTGTTGTTACTAGTGTGCCCTGTGTTACGCGTGTGACTGTGTTAGTCGCCCGGTGTGTCGGATTCTCGTCCACTCCCCCGGTAGCCTGACCCGTTGAAGTCGGAGATCGACGAAGGGCGGCCATGACGAACGGTTCTGGGGGCCACGGGGGCACCGCGACGCCAGGGCAGGCTCAGCAGCGCTATCCGCAACAGTCCGGCGCCCAGGCGACCACCGATATCGGCCGACTGCTGCTGAACTGCCGAGACAGCCACGGGATCATCGCCGCGGTCAGCGCCTTCCTGGCCGACGCCGGCGCGAACATCATCTCGCTCGATCAGCACTCGACCGCTCCCGAAGACGGGACCTTTGTGCAGCGGGCGATCTTTCACCTGCCCGGCCTGCCGGCGGCCCTGGACGGGCTCCAGGAGCGGTTCGGCGCCACGGTGGCCCAACGGTTCTCGATGGACTACCGGTTCACCGAGGCCGCCAAGCCCAAGCGGGTGGCGATCATGGCATCCAAAACCGACCATTGCCTGCTGGATCTGTTGTGGCGCAACCGCCGCGGCGAGCTGGAGATGAACGTGGCGATGGTGATCTCCAACCACCCGGAGCTCGCAGAGCAGGTACGCCCGTTCGGGGTGCCGTTCTTCCATGTCCCCGCGACCCGCGACATCCGTGCCGAGGCCGAACAGCGTCAGCTGCAGTTGCTCTGCGGCAACGTGGACCTGGTGGTGCTGGCCCGCTACATGCAGATCATCACCGGCGACTTCATTGAGGCGGTGGGCTGTCCGCTGATCAACATCCACCATTCGTTCCTGCCGGCGTTCATCGGCGCTGCGCCCTATCAGCGAGCTCGGGAGCGCGGCGTGAAACTGATCGGCGCCACCGCGCACTACGTCACCGAGGTGCTCGACGAGGGTCCGATCATCGAACAGGACGTCGTGCGGGTGGACCACACCCACAGCGTCACCGATCTGGTGCGGTTGGGTGCCGACGTGGAGCGGGCGGTGTTGTCGCGTGCGGTGCAATGGCACTGCCAGGACCGGGTGATCCGGGTGGGCAACGAGACGGTGGTGCTCTGAGATTTCGCAGTTGACATCTGTCAAGTACGGTGTTGGGCATGGCTGTCCAGGACTTGTTTTCGCACGTACCGACGTCCACTGCCGAGGCCTGCGAGATCTTCGACGCCGCCGAGGCCGTCGACCCCGATTTCATGGTCGGCACCTGGCATGGGTCCGAGCTGACGACCGGCCACCCGCTGGATGGGCTGCTGGCGGCCACCGGTTGGTGGGGCAAGCAGTTCATCGATGCCGAGACGGTCCATCCGCTGTTGTTCCCCACCCGCGACGGGGCCGCACTGTGGGCGTTCAACCCGGTGCTGGCGTTCAGCGTTCTGGGACTCGCCACGAAGCTGCCGGCCCTGAAGAACCGCTCATTCCTCGGTCAGATCAACGCGTTGCAGCCGCTGCTGCGGACCCGTTCGCCCCGGGCTCGGCTCCGCACCACCCGGTTCCGCGGAGTCGACAGCGCCACGATGCTCTACGACCAAGCACCGGTCAACGATGTATTCCGCCGGCTCTCTGATGACGCGGTGATCGGCGCGATGGACCTGCGGGGCTCGCCGCGGCCCTACTTCTTCGTGTTGCGCCGCGACGACTCGCTCAAATTGGTCTAAGCACGGGCGATTTCGCCGGCGTCGTGCCACGCATTGCGCTCCGCGTTGAACGCGGCGACCTGTTGGTCGCGGAATCCGGCGATGCTCTCGGTGTTGTCGGCCAGAAATCGGCGGTAGTCCGCCAGTGCGAACTCACCGTCGGCGATCTCTACCCGGCCACGCCCGGCCGCCATGTCGGCGCGCAACTCCAGCAGCTCCTCGGCCCGCACCGGGTAGAAGCTGATGCGGTCGAAGTAGCGCAGCAGCCAAGGGGTTTCGGGATCGAACAGCCCTGCCGTGGCGTGCCGGTGGTTCCACACCTGGGTGGTGCGTCCGACGAACTGGTAACCGCCGGGCCCCTCGATACCGTAGATACACAGGTAGGCGCCGCCGATCCCGACGGCGTTCTCCGGGGTCCAGGTGCGGGCGGGGTTGTACTTGGTGGTCACCAGCCGGTGTCTGGGATCCAGCGGGGTAGCCACCGGCGCTCCGAGGTAGATGTCGCCCAGACCCAGCACCAGATACTGCGCGTCGAACACGATGTCGTGCACCTGCGCGAGGTCATCGAGACCGTTGATACGCCGGATGAACTCGATGTTGGACGGGCGCCACGGCGCGTCGGGCCGAACGCCGTACATGTAGCGGCGAATGGCCTCGTGGGTCGCGGGGTCGTCCCAACTGAGCGGCAGTCGCACCGAGCGGCTCGGCACCACCAGTTCCTCGCAGGGCGGCAGCGCATCGTCGATGGCGGCGACCTCGTCGATCACCTCGGCGCACGAGAACCGCTCTAGGTCGAATTGGATCTGCAGTGATCGCACCCCGGGCGTCAGTTCGGCCAGCCCTGGCAGCCCCCGTTGGCGGAGCTGCTCGTAGAGCACCTGTACCCGCGCCCGCAACGCCAAATCCAGGGTCATCGGCCCGTATTCCAGCAGAACTCCACTGTCGCCGGCGCGGCGTAACGTAACCGCCGTGCCGTCGCGCCCGGTGTAGCGCTGCAGCACTCCGTCGTCGCCGTCGCCGGAGCGGGAGACCACGACCGGCAGTGCCGCACGCCGCTGCACACCCAGCGCTGCAGTCGGTGGGGCATGGTCGGCACGGATCGGCACCAGTCGCACGGTATCGCCGGGCGAGAGCTGGCCGAGTTTCCATCGGTCGCCGCCTACCACCGTCACCGGACAGACGAACCCGCCCAGGCTGGGCCCGTCGGGGCCGAGCAGGATCGGGGTGTCACCGGTGAAGTCCAATGCCCCGATGCTGTAGGCGGTGTCATGAATGTTGGACGGGTGCAGTCCGGCGTCCCCGCCGTCGGTACGGGCCCACCGTGGCTTCGGCCCGACAAGCCGCACGCCGGTGCGGTCGGAGTTGAAGTGCACGGTGTAGTCGGTGGTGGTCAGAGTGGCCATGTCGGCGCGGGTCATGAACTCCGGCGCGGCGTGCGGTCCTTCGGTCACCGCGAGTTGCCAGTGCCGCCCGATGCTGGGCTGCATCTGACTGGGCGCACGGGTGAGTTTCGGTGGGGCACCGCCTCGGCCGACGGCGCTGAGGCGATCCGATTCACGCAGCGCCCGGCCGTGGTGGCCGCCGAACACACCTTGGGTGAAGGTCGCTGCGCTGCCGAGGAATTCCGGCGCGGTGATGCCGCCCTCGACCAAGACGTAGCAGCGCATCCCAGGCCCGGGAATAACCCCGATCTCAAGCAGGCCACCAGCGGGTATCCGAAGTGACTGCCAAGGCGGAACCAGGACACCGTCCAGCCTGACCGGCACCGCGGCACCGGTGACGCACACCCAGGCCGGGTTCGAAAAACGCAGCGCAGGGCCGGCTTTGGTGCATTCCAAACCGGGCGCACCTTCGGGGTTGCCCAAAACCTGGTTGCCGATCCGAAACGACAGGTCGTCCATCGGACCGGACGGCGGCACCCCGACATGCCAGTAGCCGACGCGACCGGGCCAGTCCTGCACCGTGGTGAACATGCCCGGGGAGATCACCTCGATGCCGATCATGGTCGGCTGATCACCATCCGCACCGGCGTTGGGTCGAAGCCGTTGCACGGGTTGTTGATCTGCGGGCAGTTCGACACCAGGACCAGAGTGTCGGTCTCCGCGCGCAGAGTCAGACTCTTGCCCGGGGCCGAGAGGCCGTCGACGATACCCAGCGTGCCGTCGGCTTCCACGGGCACGTTCATGAACCAGTTGATGTTGGAGACGATGTCGCGTTTGTCCAGACCCCACCGGGCCCCCTCGGCGAGGAAGTTCTCCACGCAGGCGTGCTGGTGGGCCGTGTGGTGCCCGTAGCGCAGCGTGTTGGATTCCTGCGAGCAGGCCCCGGCAATGGTGTCGTGGTTGCCGACGTCGTCGGCGATGACGGTCATCAGGGCGGCGCCATCGGCGCTGCGCAGCACCGAGCCGGTGCTCAAGAAGATGTTGCGCTGGGCGAGCACCGTGGCCTGGGCGCTGTATCGGCGAGCGTGATCGGCGGCGTCGTAGAGCAGGCAGTCCACCGCCTGGTTGCCGTGCAGATCGATGATCTGCAGCAGATCGCCGGCACGCACCACCGCCGACCAAGGCGACCGTGCCGCCACCACCGCGTCGGAGATGACGTGCGATGGATTCGTCATGAGCACTCCCCCGATGCGGCGACCCAGGCCGCCTCCGTGTTCTGCACCGCGCGAAGGTATTCCGGATCCCGATTGGTCAGTTCGGCCAGCTGTTCGCCGGCCCGCCAGCCAAGGACGTCCAATGCCGTTGCAGGCGGGTCGGGGTCCAGCGGGTGCGCGGCATTGGCGACCACCAGCACCACCGGAAGGTGGATCAGCAGGTCGACCGCCGCGCCGGGTCCCGCGGATCCGGTGAATTCCAGTGCCCCGCTGACGGGGTCGACACGGACTCCGCGGAACAGCGACACCGACGGTGCCACGTCGCGACTGCCCAGGCCGTGCTTGATCGCGCCCAGCAGCAGCAGTTGCCGCCCGGTGGCGTCCGGACCGCAGAGCAGGTCGTGGTGCCCCGAGGAGTCGGCGACGACGGTGGCCAGCACGCGCCCCTGATCGGACAACAGCGGATGACCGACTCCGAGGTAGGCCTGCCACGGCACCTTCATGGTGTCGGCGACATTGAGCCGTTCCCAGGGTGCCTCAGCGCGGTACAGCAGCAGATTCGCGCAGGCGCCACCCTCGACGTCGGTCATCCGAACCCGGGTGCCGCGAGCCAGCACCTTGGTGGCGTAGCCGTTGGCCGGGATGGACTCGGCCCAGATCATCGACGCCGCGTCGACGCCTTCCGGGGCCGCCGGGATGTGCATCGACGCGTGCTGCGCCTGAGCGCGCGCATGCCGGCGTGCGCCGTCGGTGGAATCGGTGCGCGGGTTGTCCATGACCAGGAAGCTAACACATTTCCTATCATTTGATAGTTTTTAGCGAGCCCAGGCCGCGGCGCGTGATAGGCAGTAAGGCGTGCAGAGCGATCGACGAGGACGTCCCCGGCTGGTGGCGTCCAGCAGGCCGGGCAGCAGCGCGCGCGATGAGATCCTCGACGCCGCGGCGGAGCTGTTCACCACCGTCGGCTACGCCGCCACCTCGACCCGGCGCATCGCCGAGAACGTCGGCATTCGGCAGGCCTCGCTGTATCACCACTTCGCCGCCAAGGACGACATCCTCGACGCCCTACTGGCCGACACCGTCGAAACCTCCGTACAGCTGGCCGCCGAGCTGCTGGCTGAGGCAGGACCGAGCGCTCCCCGGCTGCACGCGCTCGTCGTCGCCGATACCGCGCAATTGTGCGGCGGTACCTGGAATCTGGGCACGCTGTATCTGCTTCCAGAACTTCGTCTCGAGCGCTTCGCCCGCTTCCGCCGGCGCCGTGGCGAGTTACGCAGCCACTATCGAGAGCTGTCGCGCGCGGTGATCGCCGACCATGATGGTCCCGCGAGCGCCGACGATGTGCCGTTCCGGTTAGTGGAGACGGTGATCAACCGGCGCTCCGACGACGGCTCCTGCCCGCCGGATTATCCGTGGACCATAGCCGAAGCGGCGCTACGGGTATTGGGCTGCGGGAGTGGCTTCGCCCGGATGCGCAAGACGACCGATCAGCGCTTGGGTTGGCAGCCGCGGTAGACCGCAGCCTGCTCAGCGACCGGCCAGCTTGGCAGCCAGCCTGCGGTTCACCGGCTCGGGCAACAGGTCGGAGACATCGCCGCCCATCGCCGCAACTTCCTTTGCCAACGAAGACGATACGAACGAATACCGCGGTGTGGTCGCCACGAAAAACGTGTCGACACCGGCGATGTGCTTGTTCATCTGAGCCATCTGCAGCTCGTACTCGAAGTCGGTGCCGGTGCGCAGGCCCTTGATGATCGCGGTGAGCCCCCGCTCCCGGACGAAGTCGACCACCAAGCCCTGGCCCGACTCCGCGCGCACGTTGGGCAGATGCGCGGTGGCTTCGGCGATCATCTCAAGGCGCTCGTCGAGAGTGAACATGCCCTTTTTAGACGGGTTGACCAGTACGGCGGCCACCACCTCATCGAACTGAGCGGCCGCGCGCTCCAGGATGTCGACATGTCCCAGCGTCACCGGGTCGAAGGAACCGGGGCATACCGCACCACTCATAGTGCTCGACGCTAGCAGCAGGCTGAACTGATAGCGGTGACCCACTGCGCGCGGCCTCGCCGCTACTCGAGCTCGGCCAGCTCCAGGCGGGTGTCGCCGTACCGGCGCGAGGGCCAGGCTTCCCAGCCCTGCGGCCACCCCACCGCCGGACTGGAGGTGGCCCGTTCGATCACCACGACGGTGCCCGGGCCCGCCCAACCCCCGGCGGTCAACAATCCCGGCAGCGCGTCGATCGCGGCGGCATCGACCTCGTAGGGTGGATCGGCCAGCACCAGATCCACTGGAGTTTCGGTTCCCCCGGCCAGCACTGCGGCCACCGTGCCGCGGCGCAATACGGCACCGGCCAGCCCCAACGCGGCGATATTGGCGGCCAGCACCTCTGCGGCGCGACGGTCCGATTCGACGAACAGTGCCGACGCGGCGCCGCGAGACAACGCTTCCAAGCCGAGCGCCCCCGACCCCGCATACAGGTCCAACACCGACATTCCGGTCAGGTCCATTCGGGAATCGAGCACATTGAACAGCGCCTCGCGCACCCGATCTGTGGTTGGCCGGGTGCCGCGCGGCGGCACGGCGAGGCGTCGCCCCCCGGCTGCGCCCCCGACGATGCGAGTCAGCTCAGCACCACCAGCAGGTCTCCGCCTTCGACCTGTGCGGTCTCGGCAACAGCCACCCGCGCGACGGTGCCGTCGGCCGGCGCGGTGATGGCCGCCTCCATCTTCATCGCCTCGATGGTGGCCAGGGTCTGTCCGGCGGTGACCTGCTCTCCCTCGGCGACTCCGATGGTGACCACACCGGCAAACGGTGCCGCGACATGGCCCGGTTTGGTTCTGTCGGCCTTTTCGGCGACCGGTACTTCGCTGGCGATGCTGCGGTCACGCACTTCGACCGGCCGCAGCTGACCGTTGATGATGCACATCACGGTCCGCATGCCGCGTTCGTCCGGCTCGGAGATGGCCTCGAGCCCGATCAGCAGCTCCACCCCGCGCTCCAGCTTGACCCGATGCTCCTCGCCCTGACGCAGCCCGTAGAAGAACTGGTTGGCCGACAACCGCGAGATGTCGCCATAGAGTTCCCGATGCGACTCGAATTCCTTTGTGGGGCCAGGGAACAGCAGGTGGTTAAGGCGAGCCTGGCGTTGCGGTCCAGATTTTGCCAACACCGCCTCGTCATCGGCCGAGAGCTGCTGCATCTCCCGTGCCGGGCCGCGACCCTCCAGCGCCTTGGTCCGCAACGGCTCCGGCCAGCCACCCGCCGGGTCGCCCAGCTCACCGCGCAGGAAGCCGATCACCGAGTCCGGTATGTCGACTCGGGACGGGTCGGCGGCGAACTCGTCGGCGCTCACGCCGGCACCGACCAGGGCCAGCGCGAGATCGCCGACCACCTTCGAGCTCGGAGTCACCTTGATCAGCCGACCGAGTACGGCATCGGCGGCGGCATAGTTGTTCTCCACGTCCTCGAACCGGTCCGCCAACCCCAGCGCCTTGGCCTGCTGGTGCAGGTTGGACAGCTGGCCACCGGGAATCTCGTGGCGGTATACCCGCCCTGTCGGCGCTGCCAGCCCGGATTCGAACGGCGCGTACACCTTTCGCAGTGCCTCCCAGTACGGCTCCAGGTCGCCCACCGCGTCCAGCGAGATCCCGGTGTCGTAGTCGGTCTGGGCCGCCGCGGCGATGATCGAGCTGAGCGCCGGTTGACTGGTGGTGCCCGCCAGGGGCGCTGCCGCGCCGTCGACGGCGTCCGCCCCGGCCTGCCAGGCAGCGACATAGCTGGCCAGCTGACCACCCGCGGTGTCGTGCGTGTGGACATGGATGGGCAGGTCGAAGCGACTGCGCAGTGCGCTCACCAACGTCGTTGCCGCGGCAGGGCGCAGCAGCCCCGCCATGTCCTTGATCGCCAGCACATGGGCACCGGCGTTCACGACCTGCTCGGCGAGCCGCAGGTAGTAATCCAGCGTGTAGAGCGTTTCGCTCGGACTGCTCAGATCGCCGGTGTAGCACATGGCGACTTCGGCTACCGCACTGCCGGTTTCGCGCACCGCATCAATGGCCGGAAGCATCGAGTCCACGTTGTTGAGCGCATCGAAGATCCGAAAAATGTCAATACCGGTCTCGGTGGCCTCCTGGACGAACGCCGAAGTCACCAGCTCCGGATAGGGGGTATACCCGACTGTGTTGCGCCCGCGCAGCAGCATCTGCAAGCAGATATTGGGCAGCGTCTCGCGCAGCGCGGCCAGTCGTTCCCAGGGGTCTTCCTTCAGAAACCGCAGCGCTACATCGTAAGTCGCGCCGCCCCAGCATTCGACCGACAGCAGTTGCGACATGGTGTGGGCCACGTACGGGGCCACCCTGACCAACCCGCTGGTGCGCACCCGGGTGGCCAACAGCGACTGGTGGGCGTCCCGGAAGGTGGTGTCGGTGACCCCCACAGCGCGCGAGTCCCGCAGCCAGCGGGCAAACCCTTCTGGACCCAGCTCGACCAGCCGTTGCTTGGAACCCGCCGGCGGCGGCGCCGACAGGTCCAGCTCGGGCAGCTTGTCTCGCGGGTAC
Source organism: Mycobacterium sp. P7213 (assembly GCF_900604305.1). Classification (NCBI taxonomy): domain Bacteria; kingdom Bacillati; phylum Actinomycetota; class Actinomycetes; order Mycobacteriales; family Mycobacteriaceae; genus Mycobacterium; species Mycobacterium sp. P7213. The sequence goes on along the minus strand of NZ_UWOA01000011.1, from coordinate 72,241 downwards.
ACCGCCGACCGCCGGGTGCCGTGCGGACTGTTGACGGTGACATCCGCCAGGTAGTTCAAGATCTTGGTGCCGCGGTCGGCCGACGAACGCGCGGTCAGCAGCTGCGGGCGCTCGTCGATGAACGAGGTCGTGATGCGCCCGGCGGAGAAGTCCGGGTCATCGAGCACGGCCTGCAGGAACGGGATGTTGGTGGCGACCCCACGGATCCGGAATTCCGCGATCGCCCGGCGCGCCCGCTTCACCGCGGTGGGGAAATCCTTGCCGCGACAGGTCAGCTTGACCAGCATCGAGTCGAAGTGGGCGCTGATCTCCGCGCCCAGGTTCGTGCCGCCATCCAGCCGGATCCCCGCCCCGCCCGGGCTGCGGTAAGCGCTGATCCGTCCGGTGTCGGGCCGGAATCCGTTGGCCGGGTCCTCGGTGGTGATCCGGCATTGCAGCGCAGCGCCGCGCAGCGTGATCGAATCCTGCGAGAGGCCCAGGTCCGCCAGCGACTCACCGGCGGCGATCCGCAGCTGCGACGACACCAGGTCGACGTCGGTGATCTCCTCGGTGACGGTGTGCTCCACCTGGATGCGCGGATTCATCTCGATGAACACGTGGTGGCCGCGCTCGTCGACCAGAAACTCCACGGTGCCCGCGCAGGTGTAGCCGATATGGCTCGCGAATGCCACGGCGTCCGCACAGATCCTCTCGCGCAGAGCCGGATCGAGATTCGGTGCCGGCGCCAACTCGACGACTTTCTGATGCCGGCGCTGCACACTGCAGTCACGCTCGTAGAGGTGGATCACGTTGCCGTGGTTATCGGCCAGGATCTGCACCTCGATGTGGCGCGGGTTGAGTACCGCCTGCTCGAGGTAGACGTGTGGATCGCCGAACGCCGAATCCGCTTCCCGGCTGGCCGCTTCCACCGCGTCGGCCAGCCCGTCGATGTCGGCGACCCGGCGCATCCCGCGCCCACCGCCACCGGCGACCGCCTTGACGAACAGCGGGAACGTCATGTCCTGGGCTGCGGCGAGCAGTTCCTCGACCGAGGACGACGGGGCCGATGACGCCAGCACAGGCAGGCCCGCCTCCCGCGCGGCCGCCACCGCGCGAGACTTGTTGCCGGCCAGGGCCAGCACCGCCGCGCTGGGACCGACGAAGGTGATGCCCGCAGCCGCACAGGCCTGCGCCAGTTGAGGATTCTCCGAAAGAAAACCGTAGCCGGGGTAAACGGCGTCGGCTCCGCATCGCACTGCGGTGCCGACGATCTCGTCGACTGACAGGTACGCGCGTACCGGATGGCCCTCTTCGCCGATCTGGTAGGACTCGTCCGCCTTGAGCCGGTGCAGCGAGTTGCGATCCTCGTACGGGTAGACCGCCACTGTGCCGACCCCGAGTTCCACAGCGGCCCGGAACGCGCGGACAGCGATCTCCCCGCGGTTGGCCACCAGCACTTTGGAGATCACATCCACCCCTACAGCAGCGTTATCCAGTAATCCTGAAACCGAATAAATATCAGCAGAAATAACGCGATAAACCATAACGCAGCGATGGTCCAACGCCATCGGTGCAAATGCTGCAAAGTTTTGCGTATACCGCCCTGCTCAGATGCTAGGGCTGCGAATATCACCAGCAGGCACAGCGTGACCGCCCACACCACCATGCAATACGGGCACAGCGCCCCGATCCGGTACAGGCTCTGGAAGATCAGCCAGTGCACGAAGCCGGCGCCGGCCAGCGTCCCGAGCGTCAACCCGGTCCAATACCACTGCGGCAATGGCACTTTCGCGACAGCCAGGACGCCGGTGACAATCACCACGGTGAAGGCGACGATCCCCATCAGGGGGTTGGGGAACCCCAGCACCGACGCCTGCGGGGTGACCATCACCGATCCGCAGGACAGCACCGGGTTGAGGTTGCACGACGGCACGTAGCCGGAGTCCGTGAGCAGCTTGATCTTCTCGACGGTCAGGGTGACCGAGGCGAGCAGTCCGATGACCCCGCCGATCAGCACCGCCCAGGCCCGGGATGCCGCGACGGGCACCGCCTGGGCGGGCGATTCGACCGCCGGAGCCGTGATGGTCACGACTCCTGAGCCGGTACGGCCATACCGGGCACGTCACCGACGATCTCGCGGATCTTGGAGACCAGGGCTTCCGGAGTGGAGGGGCGGTAGTCCTCGCCGTTGATGCGCAACGTGGGAGTGGCGTGAATGCCCCCAGCGGCGGCCATACCGCCGACCATCTTGAGGTACTTGCCGCTGTTGATGCACGCCGGAACACTGCCGGCAGCGCCGGCTTGGCGGGCCAGCTCGATCAGGCGCTTGTCGTCGGGGAACTCCGTGCCGATCTCCGACGGCTGCAGCTGCTCGGTGTAGAGCGCGGTGTGGAATCGGCGGAAGGCATCGTTGTTCTCGTCAGCGACGCAGTAGGCGGCGGCTCCGGCGCGCGAGGAGTAGTTGTCGTTCTGCGGCCGATCCAGGATCGCGACCATGTGGTAGTCGGCGGCGATCGCCCCGCTGTCGATCAGCCGGGACACCGTCGGGCCGAAGGCTCGCTCGAGGTTGCCGCAGGCCGGGCAGAGGAAGTCCTCGTAGAACGTCAGCACAGCCTTGGGCTCGTCGGTCCCGTCCTTGGTGATCAGCTTGCTCGAGGTGACCCGGATCGCCTCACCGGCGCCGGCGCCCTTTTTGTGCCCGTTGGACATCACGATGTAGCCGATCAGTCCCACCGCGAAGACCACCACGATGGCGACGAGCCCGATCTGCATTGCGAGGTTGCGCTTCTGGTCGCCGGCCCTCAAGCCGGAGGCGGCGGGGCGTTTGGGTTTGCTGGCCACAGTCGGTCGGTCCTCGTGTTCGGTGGTCGGTTTGCGGTTCAGCGTACCGGCGTGAGCCCCGGACCTCAGCCGCGGCTGAGGTGCGCGCGCAGCGCCGAGATCAACTCACTGGTCGCGGTGGCGCTGCCGCCCCCCAGCGGAAACAGGTTGATGAAGGCATGCGTCAACGACGGCATCTGCCGCAGGTCCACCACAACGCCGGCCTCGCGCAGTGCCGCCGCGAAGGCTTCGCCTTCGTCGTGCAGCGGGTCGAATCCGGCGACGGCCACCAGCGCCGGAGGTAATCCGGACAGGTCGCCGGCCAGCAGCGGCGATACCAGCGGGTCGGTCGGAGCCAGCTGTGAGCGGCCCACGTATTGGTCGGTGAACCAGTCGATGTCGTGTTTGGTCAGCAGAAAGCCGTCGCCGTAGAGGGTGCGCGAACGGGTCTGGGCGGTGCAGTCGGTGACCGGATAGATCAGCCACTGCAGAACGGGTGCCGGTCCCCCTTCATCGCGTGCCCGCAGCGCGACCGCGGCGGCCAGGTTGCCACCGGCGCTGTCACCACCGACTGCGACCCGCCCGGCGATCCCACCCAGCTCCGCGGCGTGGTCATGAGCCCAGCGGAACGCCGCGAGGGCATCGTCGAGTGCGGCCGGTGCGGGGTGCTCAGGCGCCAGCCGGTAGTCGACCGACAGCACCGCGATGTCACCGTCTCGGCAGGTCAGGCGGCAGATCGCGTCGTGGCTGTCCAGGTCGCCGATCACGAATCCGCCGCCGTGGTAGAAGACCAGCAGCGGCTTGTCGCCCCCACCGACGGGGCGGTAGTGCCGAGCGGCGATGTCGCCGGCCGGGCCGGGCAGCACGATGTCGCGAACGTCGACGTGGATATCACCGCCGCCCAGTCCGGTGGCCGTTTCGCGCAGCTGGGCGCGGGAGGCGACCGCGTCGTCGCCGACGACTAACCCGTTGATGCCCATCGCGCGCTGTGCGGCCAGGGTCAGCCGCAGGGTGGGGTCCAAGGTCTTACCGTCGATGGTGACCGCGCGCCCGCCGGTCATGATCCGCTGGAGGCCGATCGGCAACATCGGCATCAGCTTCATGCCGGCCGTCATCAGCGTGCTCTGCAGCTGATCGGTCCATCGCACGCCGCGGCTGGAACCGGAGTCGCCTGGCAGACTTCGTGTCATGGCTGCTGAAGATAACTTGCGTTCAGTCACGCTCAACGACGGTAACTCCATCCCCAGCGTCGGTTTCGGGGTTTACAAGATTTCGCCCGCCGAAACCGAGCAGGCGGTACGCACCGCACTTGCAGCCGGATACCGCCATATCGACACCGCAGCCCTGTACGGCAACGAGCGGGAGGTCGGCCGCGCCGTCGCGGCATCCGGCCTCCCGCGCGACGAGGTGTTTGTGGTGACCAAGGTCTGGAACTCCGACCAGGGCTATGACTCCACGCTGGCGGCATTCGACACGAGCATGGAGCGCCTCGGCCTGGATTTTCTGGACCTGTACCTGATCCACTGGCCGCTGCCGTCCGCCGGCAAATTCGTCGAGACCTTCCGGGCGCTGGCCCACCTGCGCGACCAGGGCCGGATCCGCTCGATCGGGGTGAGCAACTTCGCGCCCGAGCACCTCAAGATGCTCATCGACGGAACCGGGATCGTGCCCGTCGTCAACCAGGTCGAGCTGCATCCGCGCTTCAGCCAGCCCGAACTGCGGGCGACGCATGCCCGCCTCGGGATCGCCACCGAAGCCTGGGCACCCCTGGGGCGGGGTTCCCTGCTGGCTCATCCGGTGGTGACCGAGGTGGCGCGGCGTTGCGGAAAGACACCGGCGCAGGTGCTGATCCGCTGGCATATCCAACTGGGTAATATTGTGATTCCGAAATCGGTGCACCCAGAGCGCATCGTCGGCAACTTCGACGTCTTCGACTTCGGACTCGGCACGGCGGAGATGGCCGAGATATCCTCGCTCGACGACGGCGCCCGCTTGGGACCCGATCCGCGAACATTCGATTACACAGGTAGGTGAAATGACGTCGGGCACTGCGATCCCCTCGGTCACCCTCAACGACGACCGCACGATGCCGACTCTGGGCATCGGAGTGGCTGAGTTGTCCGAAGCCGAAACCGAGCGCGCGGTCTCGACGGCGCTCGAGCTGGGCTGTCGGTTGATCGACACCGCCAAGGTGTACGGCAACGAGGCCGCGGTGGGCCGGGCTATCGCCGCGTCGGGAATCCCGCGCGAGGAGGTGTTCGTCACCACCAAGCTGGCCAACGCCGACCAGGGACTGACCGCCGCCATCGAAGCCTGCAAGGCCAGCCTGGAACGGCTCGGAATGGACTACGTGGACCTGTACCTGGTCCACTGGCCGGCGCCGTCGCTGGGCATGTACGTCGACAGCTTCGGTGGACTCATCCAAACCCGGGAGCTGGGACTGACCCGGTCCATCGGGGTGTGCAACTTCACCGCGAATCACCTCGACGACGTGATCGACCTGGCGTTCGAGACGCCGTCGGTCAATCAGATCGAGCTGCACCCGCTGCTCAACCAGGCTGAGCTGCGTGCCGCCAACGCCGAGCGCGGCATCATCACGCAGGCCTACAGCCCGCTGGCGGTGGGCCGGTTGCTCGAGCACCCGACCGTGACGGCCATCGCCGGCGAGTACGGCAAGACCCCGGCACAGGTGCTGATCCGGTGGAGCCTGCAACTGGGCAATGTGGTGATCCCCCGGTCGGCTCAGCCCGAGCGCATCGCGGCCAACCTGGACGTGTTCGGCTTTGAGCTCGCCGACGAGCACATGGCGAGCCTGGGCGGTCTCAACGACGGCACCCGGGTGCGGGAAGACCCGCTCACCTATACCGGTCTCTGATCCCCAGCCGAGTGTGACTCCCACGACGACGCCGCGGCGTGTCGCCGCGTCCTGAGATGCGCAGTCGGCGCCGACAGAACCTTCGCCTACCCGGTCGGGCAGGTGGCCGCTGACTCACGCAGCACGTCGGCTGACGGCTGGTCGAGGCGCAGCGCATAGCCCCGCAGGACCGCGATGTAGGCGATGGCGTACTGGCACGCGAACGCCGTGTTCGGCGGCATCCACTGCCCGGGACCCGCATCGCCTTTGTCCTGGTTGCCCTGCCCGGCGACCGCAAGAAGGTTGGCCGGGTCGTTGGCGAAGCGCAACCGCTGCCGGTACGGCCAGGCCGACGCTCCCATGTCCCAGGCGTAGGCCAGCGGCACAATGTGGTCGACCTGCACCGATTCGCCGGTCTTCGCGCCGCGGGTGAAGGCCACGACGGCGTTGGTGTAGGGGTCGTGCAGGGTTCCAGTGGCCACCGCGTTGGCGCAACGCTTGGTCGACACGTGCGTGATGTCCACCAGGTCCCGGTTGAGGATGTCGTTGCGGGTGTCGCAGCCGTTGTGACCGCCCGGCGCGTCGTTGTCGTCATCCCAGGCGTCGCCGAACAGCGGACGGCGGTAGTCGTAGCGGTGGGTGCGGGCCGGAACGACCGTGATGCCGGCCAGGACATCGGTGCCGGCCGCCACCGTGGGCATACCGGCCTGCGCCGCCAGTGCACGACTGCGATGGCCCACGGCCGACACCGTCTGGTAGGCCACCAGCACGGCCAGCGCGGCCGCCACGGCCAGCCACAGCAGGGTTTTTCGACTGGTCATGATTTGTCCAGGTAGGCGATGTCGGTGAAAGGCGCGGCGAGGGTGGCCAACCCGGGATCATTCGGGTTGTCTTCCCAGGCCTGCAGGCAGTACGTGCGGGCCGCCTCGATCACTTCGCCGTGGTCGGCCAGCGACAGCAGCTTGAGGCCACCTCGCCAGCCGGACTGGTTGCGGCCCAATACATCTCCCTCACCACGTTCGGCCAGATCCAGATCGGCCAAGACGAATCCGTCCAAGGTGCCTGCGACGGCTTTCAGGCGCTGTCCCGCCTTGGATCCAGGACCGCTGGAGGTCACCAGCAGGCAGAGGCTGGCATGCTCGCCGCGGCCGATCCGGCCGCGAAGCTGGTGCAATTGGCTGATGCCGAACCAGTCCGCGTCGGCGATCAGCATGACGGTGGCATTGGGTACGTCGACACCGACCTCGATGACCGTGGTGCAGACCAGCACATCGACGCCGCCGGTGCGGAACGCCGTCATCACCGCGTCCTTCTCGTCCCCGGTCAGCCGCCCGTGCATCAAGCCCAGTCGCAACCCCGATAGCGGCCCGGCTCGCAACTGATCGAACAGCCCGACCGCGGTGGCCGAGGTTCTGCCGCCCGCATCGTCCGAGCCGGTCTTGCTTGGCTCGTCGGTCTCGTCGATGCGGGGTGCCACCACGTAGGCCTGTCGTCCGGCCGCCACCTCCTCGCGGATCCGCTCCCAGGCCCGATCCAGCCAGGTCGGCTTCTCCTTGACGAAGATCACCGAACTCGTGATCGGCTGGCGACCACGGGGCAGCTCGCGCAACGTGGAGGTCTCCAGATCGCCGTATACGGTGAGCGCCACTGTGCGCGGAATCGGAGTGGCGGTCATCACCAGCAGGTGCGGCGTGATGCCGTCGGGAGCTTTGGCGCGCAACCGATCTCGCTGCTCGACGCCGAATCGATGTTGTTCGTCGACGACCACCATGCCCAGGTTGTCGAATTCGACCGCGTCGACCAGCAGGGCGTGAGTGCCCACAACGATGCCGGCCCGGCCACTGGAGATCTCGGCGCGCGCCTGCTTCTTGGCGGCCGCGGACATCGAGCCGGTGAGCAGCGCCACCGCGGTGGCATTGTCGGCCCCGCCCAGCTGACCGCCGAGTGCCAGCGGCCCCAGCATGTCCCGTATCGATCGGGCGTGTTGGGCGGCAAGGACTTCGGTGGGCGCCAACAGGGCGCACTGATAGCCGGCATCAACGAGCTGCAGCATCGCCAGCAGGGCGACGATCGTCTTGCCCGAGCCGACCTCGCCCTGTAGCAGCCGATTCATCGGACGGCTGGTGGCCAGTTCGCCTTCGAGCACGCCGAGCACCTCGCGTTGTCCGGTGGTCAGCTCGAACGGCAACCGCCGCAACAGTTCTGCGATCATCCCGTTATCACGGCGCGGTGCCGGTAAACCGGATTCGGACAATTCACCGTTCCGACGCATCGCCAACGCCCACTGCAAGCCGAACGCCTCATCGACGGCCAGCCGGGCACGGGCGCGGTCCCGCTCGGCGGCATTCTCCGACAGGTGAATCGCGCGCAGCGCTTCGTCTTCGCCGAGCAGACCCCGTTCGGTGCGCACCGCGGCCGGCAGCGGGTCCGGAACCGGATCGAGGACGTCGAGCACCTGCCGCACACAGTTGAAGATGTCCCAGCTCTGCAGTTTCGCGGTCGCCGGGTAGATCGGGTAGCAGCTGCGCTCGAAGTCCGCCTGGTTGACCTGCCCGCTGACCTTCTGCGATGCGTCGGCGATGTTGCGCAGCGAACTGCTGCCGAAGTTGCGCTCGTTGGCCGCACCGTCGGCTTCCTTGAGTACCAGGAAGTCCGGATGGGTCAGTTGGATCGCACCCCGAAACAGCTTGACCTCACCGGACAGCATCACCCGGGTGCCGGGGGTCAACCGCCAACGCAGGCCCTTGGGGTTGAAGAACGTCGCACTGACCTTGTTGCGACCGCTACCGACGGTGACGGCGAGATACTTTCCGTTGCGCCGCTGCATGTCTTTGAGCGACGCCGAACTGATGGTGTCGACGATGGTGATGTGGTCGCCTTCGGCGGGGCGGCTATCGGCAGCGCTGCGCACCCCGGAGCCTTCGACGTAGCTGCGCGGATAGTGCCGCAGCAGGTCCCCGACAGTGCGGATGCCGAAGCTTTCGTCGAGTTTGCCGGCAGCGCCAGAGCCGACGATGAAATCCAGCCGGTCGGCCAAGATCGCCATCGCTACTCGACCCCGATCAGCAACGCGTCCCCCCGATGCCCGGTGAAGTAGGTCGCCAGTTCGGTTCCCGGGTGCTGGTCATGCACGTGCCGGGCCAAGACGTCCATGACATCTTCTTCCAACCCTTCGATGCCCGCCCCGAGCAGCACCGTCACCAGCTCACCGCCGGCCGCCAGCAGCAGGTCGATCAGGCCGATCGCGGCGGCCCCGACATTGCGCGCCACGATCAGCACCTCGTCGCCGGCGATGCCCAGGCCGTCGCCGGGGCGGCAGGAACCGGCCCAGGTCAGCGCTTGTTCGGTCGCGATCCGCACCGATCCCAGCCGGGTGCTGCCGGCAGCCCGGGCCATGGTGTAGCCGTCATCGACGACCGGCCGGCCAGGATCGTGGACCGCCAACGCTGACAACCCCTGCACCATCGAGCCGGTCGGCACCGGCACCACGTCGACACCCCAGCCGATGGCAGCGGTACAGCCCGCCACCAGCTCCTCGGCGGCGACGAAGCCGTTGGGCAGCAGCATCACCTGCGCTGCACCGGTGTCCACCACCGCCCGCAACAGCTGCTGGGCGGTGACCATCATCACCGGTTCGGCCCTGTGCGGGTCGGGCCGCAGCACGCAGGCGCCTTCGGAGTCGAACAGTGCCTCGGCGCCGTCGCCATCGACCACAGCCAGCACCGCACGCTCCCGGGCCCAGCTGCCCGGGGAGGGCCCGGCCGCCCCGGCCAGGGCCGAGATCTGAATACGCCGCGGCCGTCCGAAGGCCAGGCCCGCCTCGACGGCGGCACCGGCGTCATCGGTGTGCACGTGCACCGAATATCCGCCGACCACCCCCGCGGTGGCGATGGCCACCGATTCTCCGAGCTGGTTCAGCCGCTCCCGCAGGGCTTCGGTGTCTTCGGGGCTGCACTCGCCCAGCAGGTACATGACCTCGAAATGCGGCGCGGGGGCCTCGGTCCCGGCCTCCGGAGGCCGCGGGGACGGCGCAGGCTGGTATGCCGACCGCACGGGAGCCTGCCCGGTGATCGTCGATCGCAGCGCGTCGAGCAGCACCAGCAGGCCGCGGCCGCCCGCGTCGACCACCCCGGCCTCGGCAAGCACGTCGAGCTGCGCGGTGGTCGCCTCCAGCGCCTGAGCAGCCGCGTCGGAGCCGGCCACCAGTGCCGGACCCAACTCGGCTCCGCTGGCCGCACACCGTTCGACGGCGCCCGCGGCAGCCTGCAACACCGACACGATGGTGCCTGGGACTTCGCGTCCGCCCATCGAGCTCACCACCAGCTCGACCCCGTGTCGCAGACCGGCGCCGAGCAGGGCGGAGTCGATGACGCTGACGCCGGTGTCGGCTGCGGTCACATCGGCCAGGCCGCGCAGGATCTGCGACAAAATCACCCCGGAGTTGCCGCGCGCCCCGTGCAGCGCCCCCGATGACAGGGCAGCCGCGACCCGTCCCACCTCGCCGGAGGCGGCCTCGGTGTTGGCCTCGGCCAAGGCCGAACGCATGGTGAACAGCATGTTTGTTCCGGTGTCGGAATCGGCGACCGGGAAGACATTGAGCTGATTGATCTCGTCGGTGTGGGTGATCAGGTCACCGACGGCGGTGTGTGCCCAGTCCCGCAAGGTCGCCGCATCCAGCCGACGATCGGGGTTGCCCACCTGCGCCCACCTTCCTGCCACCACCTCCGGTGGCCGCAAGCCTAATCACTCCGGACGACAGCACAGGTCACGTCCGTCCGGCGGGGATGGGGCGTTTTGGTGGTTGCCCCGCCGGGCGGGTATCCTGATCAGGTTGTCGGGCCACCCGCTGAGGTTGTTGGCCCTCAAGCAGACGTTTTGAGGAGTGTCACATATGGCTGCCGTGTGCGATATCTGCGGAAAGGGCCCCGGCTTCGGTAAGTCGGTATCCCACTCGCACCGTCGGACCAGCCGTCGGTGGGACCCGAACATTCAGGTCGTGCACGCCGCGCGTCCCGGCGGTAACAAGCAGCGCCTGAACGCCTGCACCTCGTGCATCAAGGCCGGCAAGGTCGTCCGCGGCTAAGTTCGCTCTTTTTTGTCGAGCGCGGGGACACCGGTCCCTCTTCGGCATGCGCGACCACTCGAGCCGCGCTACTCCAGTCGCCAGTCGATCGGCTCGGCCCCCATCTGCGCCAGCAGGTCATTGGCGCGGCTGAACGGACGCGATCCGAAGAACCCGCGCGACGCCGACAGGGGCGACGGATGCGGTGATTCGATCGCGACGCAGCGGTCGGACAACATCGGCTTGAGCGTCCCCGCGTCGCGTCCCCACAGGATCGCCACCATCGGCTGATTGCGGGCCACCAACGCGCGGATCGCACATTCGGTGACGGCTTCCCAGCCCTTGCCGCGATGTGACGCCGGAGTGCCCGGTCGCACGGTGAGCACCCTGTTGAGCAGCAACACACCCCGCTGCGCCCACGCGGACAGATCGCCGTTGGACGGCTTGGGATAGCCCAGATCCGCGGTGTACTCGGTGAAGATGTTCTCCAGGCTGCGTGGCAGGGGCCGAACGTCCGGTGCGACCGAGAAGCTCAGACCTACCGCGTGGCCGGGTGTCGGATACGGGTCCTGCCCGACGATCAACACCCTGACGTTGTCGAACGGAAACGTGAAGGCACGCAAGATGTTCTGCCCGTCGGGCAGATAGCCGTGTCCGGACGTCGTCTCCTCGCGCAGAAACTGCCCCAGTGCGGCGACGTGATCGGTCACCGGCGCCAGTGCGGTGGCCCAACCGCTTTCGACAAGTTCAGGAAGTGGACGAGCAGTCATGGTGTCTCAACGTAATGGGGCGCTGGAATCAAACGATTGCCAGCCCGCCTCTCCGTCCCACACCGCTCCGTCGACCAGCACACGCGCCGGTCCGGGTAGCACCTGGCCGATGGCCCGCCAACCGGGCGGCACCTGTCCGGGAAACGCGGCGACCAGGGCGTGGTCCTCTCCCCCGCCCAGAACCCATGCCCACGCGTCCGCACCGACCGCAGCGGCCGCGGGCGCCAAGGCTCGATAATCGGCCGCCAGCGCCACTGTGGACACATCCAGCGTCACCTGCGACGCGGCGGCCAGGTGCCCCAGATCGGCGATCAGGCCGTCGGAGACATCGGTCATGGCCTGCGCCCCCGCCTCGGCGGCCGCCGCGCCCTGCCCGTACGGCGGCTCCGGGACCAGGTGGCGACGCCGGAACTCCGTGAATTCTGCTGAGTCCACGCCGTCATCCCACAGCCTCAGCCCGGCTGCCGAGCGTCCCAGCTCCCCGGCCACCGCCAGGGTCGCGCCGGGCCGCGCCCCCGACCGCAGCACCGCGGCTCTGCCGGCCAGATCGCCCAGCACCGTCACCGACACCACCCAGCAGTCGGCCTGGACCAGATCACCTCCGACCACGCCAGCGCCGAGGCGCTCCGCCTCGGCCCACATCCCGTCGGCCAGGGCGATGGCATCGGCGGCAGAAGTGTGCGCCGGGGCTGCGAAGCCGACGACGAACGCGGTGGGCTGGGCACCCATCGCCTCGATGTCGGCGGCGTTCTGCGCGATCGCCTTGCGCCCGACCTGTTGCGGGGTTGACCAATCCAGCCGGAAATGGCGGCCTTCTACCAGCATGTCGGTGGACACCGCAGCTCGGCCGTCGGCACAGCGCACCACCGCCGCATCGTCTCCGGGACCCAACTGAGTGGTGTCGGGCTGATGTCGCCCGGCCACCAGCCGGTCGATCATGGGAAACTCTCCAAGCTGACCCAGCGTGGGCTCGTTACCGCGCACAGCCTGGAGTGTAGGTGTGATCAGAACGGTAGGCGGGGCTTGACCACGGACAACGACGCGGACGGACCACCGCGACTGGCGCTGCTCATCGCGCTGGTGGTCGCCGTCGCCGCGGTAGGGGCGGCACTGACGGTGGCTGCGCTACACCACCCGGGCAAGCGGCCGGCTGGACCGGTCCCGGTCGCGACCGTGCCTGCTCCGCAGGCCGACAGCGAAGACTGCCGCGCCCTCCTCGAGGCGTTACCGGCTCAGCTGGGCGACTATCAGCGCGCCGAACTCGCCGCACCCGCACCGCAGGGAGCGGCCGCCTGGACCGCCGACGACGGCGAAGCCGTGGTGTTGCGCTGTGGGCTGGACCGGCCGGCCGACTTCGTGGTGGGCTCCCCCATCCAGGTGGTCGATCACGTGCAGTGGTTCGAAGTCCGCGAAGGCGACCGCGCCACCTGGTATGTGGTGGACCGGAAGGTCTATCTGGCGCTGACATTGCCGCCGGGTTCCGGTCCCACGCCGATTCAGGAGGTGTCGGATCTGATCGCCGACACCGTCGCCGCGGTCCCGATCCGCCCGGGTCCGCCGCGCTAGGAGCACGCTGGCGTCAGCGCAAGCCCACACCGCGAGCCAGGGCGGTGTCGACCATCGTCGCCAGCAGCGTCGGGTAGTCCACGCCGCTGGCCGACCACATCCGCGGGTACATCGAGATCGTGGTGAACCCGGGCATGGTGTTGATCTCGTTGATCACCGGGCCGCTGTCGGTCAAGAAGAAGTCCACCCGGGCCAGCCCCTGGCAGTCCAGGGCGGCGAACGCCCGAATCGCCAACTGCTGCACGGCTTCGGCGATATCGTCGTCGATCTTGGCGGGCACATCGAGTTCGGCCGCGTCGTCGAGGTACTTGGTGGCGAAGTCGTAGAACGAGTCGTCACCGTCGGCCACGCCGGCTACCCGGATCTCCCCCACCGTGCTGGCTCCCAGGGAGCCGTCGGGGAATTCGAGTACCCCGCATTCGATTTCACGGCCGACGATCGCGGCCTCGACAATGACCTTCGGGTCGTGCCGGCGCGCCTCGGCGATCGCCGCGGGCAGTTCGTCGTACGACGTGACCCGGCTGACCCCGATCGAGGACCCGCCGCGCGCCGGTTTGACGAACAGCGGCAGCCCGAGACGTTCCTGATCGTCGATCGACAGTGTCTCCTGGGCGGGCCGCAGCACCGCGTACGGACCGATCGGCAAGCCATCGGCAGCCAGCAGCTTCTTGGTGAACTCCTTGTCCATGCCCGCCGCGCTGGCCAGCACCCCGGCGCCGACGTAGGGCACGCCGGCCAACTCCAGCAGTCCCTGCACGGTGCCGTCTTCGCCGTACGGGCCGTGCAACACCGGAAACACCACGTCAACCGACTCCAGCACCTCCGCCGGCCCGGCGGCGGAGAACGCGACAAGCTGACCGGCGCGCTGCGGGTCGGCCGCCAGCGCCAGTTCGGCGCCGGAGTCCGTGCTGACCGCGGGCAGCTTGCGGTCGGTGATGGTCAGCGTCTCGGGGTTGCCGTCGGTGAGCACCCACGCCCCTTCCGGGGTGATACCTACTGCGACGACCTCGAAGCGTTGCGGATCCAGGTTGCGCAGGATGCTGCCCGCCGAGACGCAGGAGATGGCGTGCTCGCTGCTGCGGCCGCCGAAGACGACGGCCACGCGGGTGCGTTCGTGGGAATTCACACGCCAGAGGCTACCGGGCGGTTAGCGAGCCTCGACGGAGGAGAGGCGAAGCTGGACCGCCCCATCAAGTCCAGCGGTTAGCGAGCCTCGACGGAGGAGAGGCGAAGCTGGACCGCCCCATCAAGTCCAGCGGTTAGCGAGCCTCGACGGAGGAGAGGCGAAGCTGGACCGCCCCATCAAGTCCAGCGGTTAGCGAGCCTCGACGGAGGAGAGGCGAAGCTGGACCGCCCCATAAACCGGAGGCCGGTTACTCCGGTTTGGTGCGACGTCCCAGCAGCAGCGCCACCGCCTCGTTGACTGACGACCCTTTGTGGCAAACCCGGTGCACGGCATCGGTCAGCGGCATCTCCACGTCGTAGCTCATCGCCAGGGCCAGCACCGACTGGCACGATGTCACGCCTTCGACGACATGGCCGTCGGAGGTGCTCTGCAATCCGGCCGACCCGGGCACCGGTGGCATCTCCTCGCCGCGGCCCAGCCGTTCGCCGAACGAGCGGTTGCGTGAGTGCGGGGATGTGCAGGTGGCCACCAAATCGCCCACTCCCGCCAAGCCGGCCAGGGTGGAGCCCTTAGCCCCCAGCGCGACTCCCAGACGAATGATCTCCGCCAGGCCCCGGGTGATGATGGCGGCCGCCGTGTTCTCACCCAGCCCCACTCCGGCCGCCATCCCGCAGGCCAAGGCGATGACGTTCTTACAGGCCCCGCCGATCTCGGTGCCGACGATGTCGGAGTTGGTGTAGGGCCGGAAGTATCCCGTGTTGAGCATCCGCTGAAGTGCCACCGCACGACCGGAGTCCGTGCAGGCCACCACGGTCGCAGCGGGCTGTCCGGCGGCGATCTCCGCCGCCAGGTTGGGACCGGACACCACCGCGACCTGACCGGGATCGAATCCCGTCACCGCCGTGATCACCTGGCTCATCCGCATCAGCGTGCCCAGCTCAATGCCCTTGGCGACGCTGACCAGCGTGGCGCTGTCGGTCAGGTGCGGCGTCCATGCTTGGAGATTGGCCCGCATCGTCTGCGCCGGCACGGCCAGCACCACGGTGGTCAAGCCGTCCAGCGCCTCGGCCGGGTCACTGGTGGCACGCACCGCCTCGGGAACCTCAAAACCCGGCAGATAGTCGGGGTTGCGCCGGGTCTCGTTGATCTGCGCGGCGATGTCGGGCCGGCGTGCCCAGAGTCTGACGTCGCTGCCGGCGTCGGCGAGCACCTTGGCCAGAGCCGTCCCCCACGCGCCCGCGCCCATCACTGCGACCGTGCCCTCGGAGCCGCCCATCGCACACCACCTCCCTATAGGCGCATCACCTTAGCGGTGATCGCAAGCGCGGCGGAGCCGGGCGAAGCGGGTCACCGCCAACGACCCAGCGGTGATCGCAAGCGCGGCGGAGCCGGGCGAAGCGGGTCACCGCCAACGACCCAGCGCGCGGAACTCCTAGCCCGACGCTGGCAGGATGTGATGTGTGAACTCCGCACCGGCTGAGGTATCCGGCATCGGCCTGGTCATTGCCGTCAAGCGGCTCAGTGTGGCCAAGACCCGGCTGGCGCCGGCGTTTCCCGCACCGCTGCGCGAAGCCGTGGTGCTGGCCATGCTGGTGGACACCATCAGTGCGGCTTCGGCCGCCCGCGGACTGGAGCACATCACGGTGGTCACCCCCGACGAGGCGGCCGCTGCGGCCGCCGCCGAACTGGGAGCCGAGGTGTTGGAGGACCCGACGCCAGACGGTCACGACGACCCGCTGAACAACGCGCTCGCTGCGGCCGAAGCCGCGGTGACCGAGTCCGTACCGAACATCGTTGTGTTGCAAGGCGATTTGCCAGCTTTGCAATCCTACGAACTCGATGAGGCGATCGCCTCGGCACGAACCCACCAGCGCAGCTTCGTCGCTGACCGGCATGGAATGGGTACCGCCGCGCTCTTCGCTTTCGGCACCGCCCTGGACCCCCGCTTCGGCCGGGATTCCTCGAACCGTCACCGCCAATCGGGAGCGCTGGAATTGACCGGTGCCTGGCCCGGCCTGCGCTGTGACATCGACACACCGGAAGATCTGGCGGTGGCACGACGACTCGGCGTGGGCACGGCAACGGCCCGTGCGCTTGCACTTGCCAAGTCCGGTGGCAGCGGCACGCGGTATGAGCAATGATTTCGGAGTGGACGAAATCGAGGGCAGCGAACTCACTGCGACGCGTAGCGACACGACTGACCGGCATACGCGCGACGCCGCTCCGACCGCCCCTCCCGCTGCCACCGAGACTCTTCCGGCCGGCTATACCGACGAATTGCCCGCGGACCGCTATCTCAACCGGGAACTGAGCTGGCTGGACTTCAACGCGCGAGTGCTGGCGCTGGCCGCCGACACCTCCTTGCCGCTGCTGGAGCGGGCCAAGTTCCTGGCGATCTTCGCCTCCAATCTCGACGAGTTCTACATGGTCCGAGTCGCCGGCCTCAAACGCCGCGATGAGATGGGTCTGTCGGTGCGCTCGGCCGACGGCCTGACCCCCCGTGAGCAATTGCGCCGCATCGGGGAACGGACCCAGCAGATCGCCACCCGCCATGCGGGGGTGTTCCTCGACTCCGTCCGCCCTGCGCTTGCCGCCGAAGGCATCCACGTGGTCACGTGGGCCGATCTCCTACCGGCCGAGCGCGACCAGCTGTCGGTGTACTTCCACGAGCAGGTGTTCCCGGTGCTGACACCGCTGGCGGTCGACCCGGCCCACCCGTTCCCGTTCGTCAGTGGGCTCAGCTTGAACCTGGCGGTGACGGTAAAGCGCCCCGAGGACGGTGGCAGTCACTTCGCGCGGGTCAAGGTCCCCGACAACGTCGACCGTTTCGTCGAACTTGACGCCCGCGCCAACGGCGGCGACGGCCGTGACGAGGTCCGGTTCTTGCCGATGGAGGAGCTGATCGCGGCGTTCCTGCCGGTGTTGTTCCCCGGCATGGAGATCGTCGAGCATCACGCGTTCCGCATCACCCGCAACGCCGATTTCGAGGTCGAAGAGGACCGCGATGAAGACCTGTTGCAGGCCTTGGAACGCGAGCTGGCGCGGCGCCGGTTCGGGTCGCCGGTTCGCCTCGAGGTCGCCGACGACATGACCGAGCACATGCTGGAGTTGCTGTTGCGGGAGCTCGACGTGGACCCCGGTGACGTCATCGAGGTGCCCGGCCTCCTGGACCTGTCATCGCTGTGGCAGGTCTACGGCCAGGACCGGCCCGATCTCAAGGACCGCACCTTCGTCCCGGCCACCCACCCGGCGTTCGCCGAACGGGAAACCCCCAAAAGCATTTTCGCCACCCTGCGGGAGGGCGATGTGTTGGTACATCACCCCTACGACTCGTTCGCCACCAGCGTGCAGCGGTTCATCGAACAGGCTGCGGCCGACCCGGGCGTGCTGGCGATCAAGCAGACGCTCTACCGCACCTCCGGTGATTCACCGATCGTCACCGCGCTGATCGACGCGGCAGAGGCCGGCAAGCAGGTGGTGGCACTCGTCGAGATCAAGGCCCGCTTCGACGAGCAGGCCAACATCAAGTGGGCCCGCAAGCTGGAGCAGGCCGGCGTGCACGTGGTGTACGGACTGATCGGACTGAAAACCCACTGCAAGGTCTGCCTCGTCGTGCGTCGCGAAGGCTCCACGATCCGGCGTTACTGCCATATCGGAACCGGCAACTACAACTCCAAGACCGCTCGCCTCTATGAAGATGTGGGGCTGCTCACCGCCGACCCGGACATCGGTGCCGACCTGACCGACCTGTTCAACTCGTTGACTGGCTATTCGCGGAAAGTCGCCTATCGCAACCTGTTGGTGGCACCACACGGTGTCCGGACCGGGATCATCGAACGCATCGAACGTGAGGTCGCGGCGCACCGCCACTCCGGCAACGGACGGATCCGGCTCAAGCTCAACTCACTGGTCGACGAGCAGGTGATCGACGCGCTCTACAGCGCCTCTCGCGCGGGTGTGCAAGTTGAATTGTTCGTTCGCGGTATCTGCGCACTGCGGCCCGGGGTCGAGGGCTTCTCCGAAAACATCCTCGTTCGATCGATTCTCGGTCGTTTCCTGGAGCACTCGCGCATCATCCACTTCCGCGCCATCGACGAATTCTGGATCGGCAGCGCCGACATGATGCACCGCAATCTCGATCGCCGGGTCGAAGTGATGGTGCAGGTGAAGAACCCGCGGCTGACCACACAATTGGGCGACGTGTTCGACTCCGCAATGGATCCGGCTACCCGCTGCTGGGAGCTCGGACCCGACGGCCAGTGGACGGCGGAACCGCAAGCCGGCGCCACCGTGTGCGACCACCAGGCGTCGCTGATGGAACGACACCGCAATCCCTGACCCCCGGCCCACTGCCCGCAAAGCCCGAATTGACCTGCAGGAGTGCAAGGTGCTCGAAACGACAGTGCCGAATGGCTCCGGGACCGTAGACAAGGTCATCCACGCCGCCGGCGCGGTGCTGTGGCGGACGCGACGCAATGCCGTTGAGGTGGCCCTCATCCACCGCCCGCGCTACGACGACTGGTCACTGCCCAAGGGCAAGGTCGATCCCGGCGAGACCGAGCCGGTGACAGCTGTGCGCGAGATCCTGGAAGAGACCGGCCAGCACGCACAGCTAGGCCGCCGACTGGGAGCGGTCCGCTATCCGGTCAGCCAAGGCGTCAAGAAGGTCCGGTACTGGGCTGCACAGGCGGTGGGCGGAGACTTCGTCCCCAACCACGAGGTCGACGATCTGGTCTGGCTACCGGTCGATGCCGCGATGAAGGAACTGCAGTATGCCTATGACCGGAAGATACTGCGGCGGTTCGCCAAGCAACCCGCGGACACCCAAACGGTATTGATCGTGCGGCACGCTACCGCTGGGCGTCGGTCCCGGTTCTCCGGCGATGACCGCCAGCGGCCGCTGGACAAGAAGGGCCGCGCACAGGCCGAGGCGCTCACCGCTCAGCTGCTCGCCTTCGGCGCGAGCGCGGTGTATGCGGCCGACCGGGTGCGCTGCGAGCAGACGGTGGAGCCACTGGCCGCCGAACTCGGGGTGCCCGTGCACAACGAGCCGACGCTGACTGAAGAGTCCTACGCTGAGCACCCGAAGCAGGCCCGCCGCCGGGTGGTGGAGATCGCGAAATTGGGCGGGACACCCGTTATCTGTACCCAAGGCAAGGTAATTCCAGACCTGATCGCCTGGTGGTGCGACCGCGATGGGGTCAGCCCGGACAAATCCCGCAATCGCAAGGGCAGCACCTGGGTGCTGTCACTGTCGGGTGGCCGGCTGATCGCCGCCGACCACATCGGTAGCCCGCTGGCTACTCAAGCGCTGGTATAAACGACCGAGCGCCGCGGGGATAACCCCGCGGCGCTCGGCTATTCGTTGCTACTTGCGACCCTTACGGGCCGGAGCCTTGGTGGCTTTCTTGGCCGGAGCCTTCTTCGCCACGGCCTTGGTGGCTGCCTTCTTGGCGACAACCTTCTTGGCCGGAGCCTTGGTCGCTGCCTTCTTGGCGACAACCTTCTTGGCCGGAGCCTTGGTCACGGCCTTCTTGGCCGGAGCCTTGGTCGCTGCCTTCTTCGCGACAACCTTCTTGGCCGGAGCCTTGGCGGCTGCCTTGGTCGCGGCCTTCTTGGCCGGAGCCTTCTTGGCAGGCGCGGCCTTGGTCGCAGCCTTCTTCGCGACAGCCTTCTTGGCCGGAGCCTTGGCGGCAGTCTTCTTGGCAGCGGCCTTGGCGGCCTTCTTGGCCGGAGCCTTCTTGGCAGGCGCGGCGCTGGCACCAGCACCACGCTTGACGGCCAGACCCTCAGACGGGACACGCTGCGCGCCAGAAACAATCGCCTTGAACTGCGCACCTGGGCGGAAGGCGGGGACGGACGTGGGCTTCACCTTGACCGTTTCACCGGTGCGGGGATTGCGGGCCACGCGCGCGGCGCGACGACGACGCTCAAAAACGCCGAACCCGGTGATGGTGACGCTCTCACCCTTGTGGACAGCGCGCACAATGGCATTGACGAAATGCTCGACGGCTTCGGTCGCCGACCGGCGGTCGGTGTCCAATTCCTTTGTGAGCACCTCGATGAGCTCTGCTTTGTTCATCCAATCCCTCCGAAACCAGTGGCCCTACTTGAGCCGACTAGAGCACACGGTAAACCCTGATACCACTGATATCCAAGAGCCACGCGCAATTTCAGACGAGATTATGGGCGAATTCGGCAATCCGGTTAGCTACCTCGGATGCTTACGTGAACGTCGAAACCACCGGAATTCAGCTCCGGCGCGGGCCCTCAAGAAGCCGACAGGGTGCGCGGTTTCCAGCTCGGACGGGCTGCCTCGAATGAGTCGATCTCTTCGAGTTTCCGCAGCGTAAGGCCTATATCGTCGAGCCCTTCGGATAACCGCCAGGCGGTGTAGTCGTCAATCGTGAACGCCACCACCACCGTTCCGGCGGTGATATTCCGATCTTGAAGATTGACAGTGATTTCCAGCCCCGGGCTCTGCTCGATCACTTTCCACAGCAGTTCCACATCATCTTGGGCCACCTGGGCCGCCAGCAGACCGGCCTTGCCCGCATTGCCGCGGAAGATGTCGGCAAATCGGGAAGAGATCACCACCCGGAAACCGTAGTCGAGTAGCGCCCACACCGCGTGCTCCCGCGACGATCCGGTGCCGAAGTCCGGTCCGGCCACCAGCACCGAACCTTGGTCGAATGGGCTGAGATTCAGCACGAAGGACGGATCGGTCCGCCATGTGGCGAACAGGCCGTCCTCAAATCCCGTCCGGGTGATGCGCTTCAGATAGACCGCGGGAATGATCTGGTCGGTGTCGACATTGGACCGCCGCAGCGGGACTCCGATTCCGGTGTGGGTGTGGAAAGCGTCCATGACTAGGCTCCTTTGAGTACCGTGGCGGTCAGTTCAAGTCCTGGGGGGCCGACAACGTCCCACGGACGGCGGTGGCGGCGGCCACGACCGGGGACACCAGATGGGTGCGTCCGCCCTTGCCCTGCCGGCCCTCGAAGTTGCGGTTGGACGTCGACGCGGATCGCTGCCCCGGCTCCAGCTGATCGGGATTCATCCCCAGGCACATTGAGCAGCCGGGCTGGCGCCATTCGGCTCCGGCGGCGGTGAAAATCTCCGAGAGGCCTTCGGCTTCGGCTTGTTTGCGCACGCGCATCGAACCCGGCACCACGAGCATCCGTACGCCGTCGGCGACCTGACGTCCGCGCAGAACATCCGCCACCGCCCGCAGGTCCTCGATACGACCGTTGGTGCACGACCCGACGAACACCGTGTCGACCGAGATATCGCGCATCGGGGTGCCGGGTTGAAGGTCCATGTACGCCAACGCCTTCTCTGCGGCTCGCCGCTCGGCCTCGTCGGGGATGGCCTCGGGGTCGGGCACGTCGGCGCCCAGCGGGACGCCTTGGCCGGGATTGGTGCCCCAGGTCACGAACGGCGTCAGCGCATCCGCGTCCAGGTGGACCTCGGTGTCGAACGTTGCACCCGGGTCGGTGCGCAGGCTGCTCCAATACGCCACGGCGGCGTCCCAGTCCGCACCGGTCGGCGCGTGCGGCCGTCCGCGGAGGTACTCGTACGTGGTCTCATCAGGGGCAACCATGCCGGCCCGGGCGCCAGCCTCAATGCTCATGTTGCAGATCGTCATCCGCGCCTCCATGGACAGCGCCTCAATGGCACTGCCCCGGTATTCGATGACGTAGCCCTGGCCGCCACCGGTGCCGATCTGGGCGATCACCGCCAAGATGACGTCCTTGGCCGTAACGCCGTCGGCGAGCTTCCCGTCGACATTGACCGCCATTGTCTTGAACGGCTTCAGCGGCAACGTCTGGGTGGCCAGCACGTGCTCGACCTCGGAGGTGCCGATACCCATCGCCAGCGCACCGAACGCGCCGTGGGTGGAGGTGTGGCTGTCGCCGCAGACCACCGTCGTGCCGGGCTGGGTGAGCCCCAGCTGTGGCCCGATGATGTGCACGATCCCCTGATCGATATCGCCCATCGGGTGCAACCGGATACCGAACTCGGCGCAGTTGTGCCGCAGTGTCTCGACCTGCGTACGCGACACGGGGTCGGCGATCGGCTTGTCGATGTCGACCGTCGGCACGTTGTGGTCCTCGGTGGCGATGGTCAGATCCGGGCGCCGTACCGGACGACCGGCCAGCCGCAGCCCCTCAAAAGCCTGCGGGCTGGTGACCTCATGTACCAAGTGCAGGTCGATGTAGATGAGATCGGGTTCGGTCCCCCCGCCGGAAACCACGACGTGGTCTGCCCAGACCTTCTCGGCCAGGGTGCGAGGCTGCTCGGTCTTGAACATCACTGCCATCCCTCAAGCTATGCCGTCCCATATTTTGAGACGCTAGTATCTGTATATGGGACAGCATAGCGGTATCGGCGTTCTGGACAAAGCAGTGGCGGTGCTCCACTCAATCGCCGAATCGCCCTGCGGGCTAGCTGAACTGTGCGACCGCACCGGCCTGCCCCGCGCCACCGCGCACCGGCTGGCCGCCGGTTTGGAGACCCACCGGCTGCTCGGGCGTGACGATGAGGGCCGCTGGCAGATCGGGCCGGCGGTCAGCGAACTGGCGGTCGGCGCCGACGATCCGCTTCGGGTGGCCGGCGCGACCGTGCTGCCGCGGCTGCGAGAGATCACCGGGGAGAGCGTGCAGCTGTATCGCCGTGAAGGCTCCGAACGGGTCTGCGTTGCGGCGCTGGAACCGACTGCGGGGCTGCGAGACACCGTCCCGGTCGGCGCCCGGCTGCCGATGACCGCCGGCTCGGGCGCCAAAGTCTTGCTGGCCTACGCCGACGCAGCCGTGCAACAGGAAGTGCTGCCGGAGGCCAAATTCACCAGCCGCACCCTTACAGAGATGCGCCGCCGGGGCTGGGCGCAAAGCGTCGCCGAGCGCGAACCCGGCGTAGCCAGCGTGTCAGCGCCGGTGCGCGATCGCCGCGGCACCGTGGTAGCAGCGATCTCGGTGTCGGGCCCGATTGACCGGATGGGTCGACGCCCGGGGGCGCGCTGGGCCGCCGACCTGCTCGCGGCGGCCAGCGACCTGACGGCCCGACTGTGACCGCGAGCAGACACAAAAGCCCCCATTTCGTGGACGACAATGGGGACTTTGCGTCTGCTCGCCGGGTGATCTGGCCCGCCTGACAGACTGCAGAGATGGGAACCAAACAGCGCGCACAGATCGTCATGACCGAGGCCGAGGTCGCCGACTTCGTCGACACCCACCGCACCGGAACTTTGGCCACCATCGGGCCCGACGGCCAGCCGCACCTGACCGCGATGTGGTACGCGGTGCTCGACGGCGAGATCTGGCTCGAGACCAAGGCCAAGTCCCAGAAGGCGGTCAACCTGCGCCGCGATCCGCGGGTCACCTTCCTTCTGGAAGCCGGCCAGACGTACGACACGCTGCGCGGGGCGGCTTTCGAGGGCGTCGCGGAGATCGTCGACGACCCAGACACCATCTTCCGGGTGGGCGTCAGCGTCTGGGAGCGCTACACCGGCCCCTACACCGACGAGATGAAGCCCGGCGTCGACGCGATGATGAACAACCGGGTGGCTGTGCGCATCGTCACACGGCGCACCCGCTCCTGGGACCACCGCAAGCTCGGCTTGCCGGCCATGCCGCTGGCCGGTTCCACCGCTCCGAAGGGTGACTGAGCCCACGCAGCCGTCGGTCGAACGCAAAAGGCCCGCACCTTATGGTGCGGGCCTTTTGCGATGTACCCCCGATGGGATTCGAACCCACGCTACCGCCGTGAGAGGGCGGCGTCCTAGGCCGCTAGACGACGGGGGCTAGAACATTTCCGGGTTGCCAGCATAGCTCAACCCCTGCGGCCCGCCTAATCGCTTGCAGCGGACCGCTTTTGCTGGGGTACCAGGACTCGAACCTAGAATGGCTGAACCAGAATCAGCTGTGTTGCCAATTACACCATACCCCATTGGCCGGCCATTACCGCTGGTCAGAGTGCCGGTGGGGCACTACTGGCCAGCCGTTCTTGGGCCGACGAGCAGACTACCAAACTTCTAGCGCGAAGTTGTCATCGCGCTTCCCCAACGCCGTCCCGGGCGCTCCGCAGCCGGTCCAAGCTGCGGTTAGAGCCCAACAGTTCCAGCGACTCGAACAGTGGTGGGCTGACCAATCCGCCGGAGACTCCGACCCGGATCGGGCCGAACGCCTTGCGGGGTTTGAGTCCCAGATCGTCCAGCAGCGCGGCCTTCAGCGCGGCCTCGATGTTGGCGGTGCTCCACTCGCCCACGCCCTCCAGCGCGGCGATAGCCGCATCCAACACCGGCGCCGCGTCCGGGCCCAGCTCCTTGGCGGCGGCCCGCGGGTCCAGCTCGTAGTGGGAGTCGTTGAAGAACTTCAGCAGCGGCCAGGCGTCGCCGAGCACCACGATGCGGGTCTGCACCAGCGCCGCGGCCAGCGCGAAGCCGGCGTCGTCCAGGCCGGTGTCATGTCCGTGGGAGTCGAGGAAACTGCGCAACCGTGCGGTGAAGTCTTCGGCGTCGAGCAGCCGGATGTGCTCGGCGTTGAGTGCGTCAGCCTTTTTCTGGTCGAACCGGGCCGGGTTGGAGTTGACGTTGACCACATCGAACGCCGCGACCATCTCGTCGAGACTGAATACGTCGCGGTCGTCGGCGATAGACCAGCCCAGCAGTGCCAGATAGTTCAGCAGCCCCTCGGGGATGAAACCGCGGTCGCGGTGCGCGAAAAGGTTCGACTGCGGGTCACGCTTGGACAGCTTCTTGGTGCCCTCACCCAAAACGGTTGGCAGGTGGCCGAACTCTGGGATGCGATCAGCCACGCCGATGCGAATCAGCGCCTGATACAGCGCGATCTGGCGTGGCGTGGACGGCAACAGGTCCTCGCCGCGCAGCACGTGGGTGATCTTCATCATCGCGTCGTCAACCGGGTTGACCAACGTGTACAACGGATCCCCGTTGGCGCGCGTCAGCGCGAAATCGGGAACGGTGCCCGCCGGGAAGGATGTCTGCCCGCGCACCAGGTCCGCCCAGCTGAGCTCGGTATCGGGCATCCGCAGCCGAACTACCGGCTTGCGGCCCTCGGCCAGGAAAGCGGCCCGCTGCTCCGCGGTCAGCTCCCGGTCGAAGTTGTCGTAGCCCAGTTTGGGGTTCCGGCCAGCGGCAAGGTGACGAGCCTCGACCTCCTCGGGGGTCGAGAACGCTTCGTAAGCCTCGCCGGCCGCGAGCAACTGCACCACCACATCACGGTGGATGTCGGCGCGCTGCGACTGCCGGTACGGACCGTAGGGGCCGCCTACCTCGGGTCCCTCATCCCAGTCCAGATGCAGCCAGCGCAGCGCGTCCAGCAGCGCCAAGTAGCTTTCCTCACTGTCGCGTTCGGCGTCGGTGTCCTCCACCCGGAAGACCATGGTTCCGCCTGTGTGGCGGGCGTAAGCCCAGTTGAACAGGGCGGTGCGGATCAACCCGACGTGCGGCGTGCCGGTCGGTGACGGACAGAACCGAACACGAACACCAGATGTGGTCACGAGTTTCCTTTGCGGATAACCGGATTGGACAGGGCGCCAATGCCTTCGATGGAGACAGACACGGTGTCACCGTGCTCGATGGGGCCGACACCGTCAGGGGTGCCGGTCAGAAGGATGTCGCCGGGCAGCAGCGTCATCACCGCAGAGATCCACTCCACGATGGCGCCGATGTCGTGCATCATCAGCGAAGTCCTGCTGTCCTGCTTCACCACCCCATTGACCTCGGTGCGAATCGCCAGGTCAGCTGGGTCAACGTCGGTGACTATCCAGGGTCCGATCGGACAGAAGGTGTCATGGCCTTTAGCCCGGGTCCACTGCCCGTCGGACTGCTGCTGGTCACGGGCCGACACGTCGTTGCCGATGGTGTAACCCAAGATGTTGTCCTTGGCCCGCGCTGCCGGAACGTCCTTGCACGGACGCGAGATAACCACGGCCAGCTCGCCTTCGAAGTGCACGGGGGACGCATTGGCGGGCAGCTGAATCGGCACATTGGGCCCGATGATGGCGGTGTTCGGCTTGAGGAACATCGTCGGGTTGGCCGGTGCGGCGCCGCCCATCTCGGCGATATGGGCCGCGTAGTTCTTCCCGATGCAGACCACCTTGCTCGCCAGGATCGGTGCCAGCAGGCGCACGTCAGCCAGCGGCCAGGACCGGCCCGTGAACTCCGGTGTGCCGAACGGGTGCTCGGCGATCTCGCGGGCGGTCATCTCGTGTGGCCGGTCCGAGTCCCCTTCAATACTGACGAAGGCGACACCGTCCGGGCTGGCAATTCGGCCTAGTCGCATTCGCACAAGCCTAATGGCGATCACAAGCGCGGCGGAGCCGGGCGCAGTGGGTCGCCATCAACCAGCACAAGCCGATCACCAGCGCGGCGGAGCCGGGCGCGGTGGGTCACGCGACCAGACGCATCCGTCATCAATTGGCTCAGCTCGCGTCCCTGGTGGTGGGCCTGTGGAAGCATGGTCGGATGTCCGCCGAGCCGATCGGGAAAGCCGCTCGCTGGTCGGTCGTGGTCGTCGCTCTGATGGCCACGCTGTGTTCCTTCGTCTTCATCAACGGCATCGCCTTTGTCATCCCGATGCTGGAGACCAAAAGGGAAACCAACCTGGCAATGGCTGGCCTGCTGGCCTCGATGCCCAGCTTCGGCATGGTGCTAACCCTGTTCGCCTGGGGAGCGCTGCTGGACCGCATCGGCGAGCGGATCGTGTTGAGTGTTGGTTCCGCGTTGACCGCGCTGGCCACGTTCGCGGCGGCATCGATGCAGTCGCTGGTCGGCGTCGGGGCTTTCCTCTTTCTCGGAGGTATGGCCGCCGCCAGTGCCAACACTGCCAGCGGACGGTTGGTGACGGGCTGGTTTCCGCCTCACCAGCGCGGACTGGTGATGGGTATCCGCCAGACCGCGCAACCGTTGGGCATCGCGTTGGGAGCCGAGGTGATTCCCGAGCTGGCCGAGCACGGGCTGCCGCGGGCGCTGATGTTTCCGGCAACACTGTGTGCCGTTGCGGCGGTGGCGTGTGCGATCGGTGTCATCGATCCACCGCGCCGGCCACGGTCGGCGGCCTCCGGCACCGAACTGGCCAGCCCCTACAACGGGTCAAAGGTGCTGTGGCGCATCCACTTGTCTTCGGCTCTGTTAATGGTTCCGCAGTGTGTTCTCGCCACATTCATGCTGGTGTGGCTGATCGTGGACACCGACTGGTCGATCGCCGCCGCGGGCGGTCTGGTGACGGTGTCGCAGTTGCTCGGCGCCGCCGGGCGGGTGGCGGCCGGCCGGTGGTCCGATCGCGTGCGCTCGCGGCTGCGGCCGATTCGCAGCCTCGCCGTCGCCGGCGCGCTGGCGATGCTGGCGCTGGGGACCGCCGATCACCTGCACTCGCGTCTCGCCGAGGCGACGATGGTTATCGCGGCGGTTATCACCGTGCTGGACAACGGATTGGCCTCGACAGCTGTCGCCGAGATCGCCGGTCCGTACTGGAGTGGTCGCGCGCTGGGCATCCAGAACACCACCCAACGGCTGACCGCGGGCATCGCTCCCCCGCTCTTCGGTGCGCTGATCGGCGCCGCCGGCTACCCCGTGGCCTTCGCGCTGTGCGGACTGTTCCCCCTGGCCGCCCTGCGTCTGGTACCGGTGAGCGCCGAGCCCGATGGCCGCTCGGCGCTCGAAGCACTGCGGACCCTAGGAGTGCCGCCCGGGCCGCCGCCGGACACGCCAGCGCAGCCCTGAACCTGCCGGCAAGTACCGTCGAAACGATGACGGATACGGATCATGTCCGGCTTCGGACACCAACTGTGGCGGACGGCCAGGCCCTATGGCAGATGGCGGTCGACAGCGCCGCTCTCGACGTCAACTCGCCGTACGCCTACCTGCTGTGGTGCCGCGATTTCGCTTCTACCTCGGTAGTCGCCGAGGTAGAGGGCGAGGCCGGCGGTTCAGCGAGGCTCGACGCAGGAGAGCCGAAACTGGGACCGCCGCACAAACTCGGCGGCTTTGTCACCGGCTATCGGCGTCCCGAGGATCCGCAGACCCTGATGGTCTGGCAGGTGGCTGTCAACGCCGCGCACCGGGGAGCCGGCCTGGCCGGCAGGATGCTCGATCACCTGGCGAGCACGCAGGTCACTCGAGGCGTTACTCATCTTGAGACCTCGATCACACCGGACAACGAGGCCAGCCGCCGACTGTTCGGCGCCTTCGCTCGGCGATGGGATGCACCACTGGAGTGTTCCGTGCTGTTCGGAGCGGATTTGTTCGCCGAATCTCATCTGGCAGAAGAACTGTTTCGCATCGGGCCGCTTCGGGTACCCCCACGTCGCCAGTGAGGGCGTGGCAAGGTTGAGATCACAAAATGGTCTCGGTAAGGTCACGAACGCGCAAACGTGAGCCCCGACAGACCTAGGCCGGGGGCATACGAGCGGGGTGGTAGGTCGAGCCGAGATCACCCGCGGCACGAGTTTGACGTCGACCTGTCGTTCCGTTCCGTTGTATGTGACCGACGGACGGAGGAACTATGACGATTTTTGAAACCCTGGAATCCGAGGTACGAAGTTACTGCCGGTCCTGGCCGGTGACGTTCGACCGGGCCAGTGGCTCCCGGATGTGGGATGTCAACGGCAAGGAATATCTGGACTTTTTTGCCGGCGCCGGAGCGCTCAACTACGGCCACAACCACCCTGATCTGCGGGCGCCGCTAGTGGAGTACCTGAGCTCGGATCGAGTGGTGCACTCCCTCGACATGAACACCGTCGCGAAGGCCGAGTTCCTGGAGCGCTTCAACGATGTGATCCTCAAGCCTCGCGAGCTCGACTACAAGGTGCAGTTTCCCGGGCCCACCGGGACCAACGCGGTGGAATCGGCGCTGAAACTGGTGCGCAAGGTCACCGGTCGCGAGAGCATCATCAGCTTTACCAACGCTTTTCACGGCATGACACTGGGTTCGCTGAGTGTCACCGGCAACTCGATGAAGCGCGGCGGCGCCGGTATCCCGCTGGTGCATGCCACGCCGATGCCCTATGACAACTACCTCGATGGCGTGGTGCCCGACTTCATCTGGTTCGAGCGTCTGCTCGATGACAGCGGCAGCGGCCTGAATGAGCCGGCGGGGGTGATCGTCGAGACCGTTCAGGGTGAAGGCGGAATCAACGTGGCCCGCCTGGAATGGTTGCGCGGCCTGTCTGAGCTGTGCCAGCGCCACAACCTGCTGCTGATCGTCGACGACGTCCAGATGGGCTGCGGGCGCACCGGACCGTTCTTCAGCTTTGAGGCGGCCGGAATAGTTCCCGACATCGTCTGCCTGTCCAAGTCGATCAGCGGGTACGGGCTGCCGATGGCGTTAACGCTGTTCAAGCCCGAACTTGACGTGTGGGAGCCGGGCGAGCACAACGGCACATTCCGCGGCCAGAACCCGTCCTTCGTGACCGCCGCTGCCGCACTGAACTTCTGGACCGACAACCGCTTGGAGAAGTCCGTACTGCGTAAGGGCGAACTGATCGAACAGGCGCTGACCGAAGTCGTGGACCCGATCCCCGGCGTCACCACCCGCGGCCGTGGGCTGATCCGCGGCGTGGCCTTCGAACGCCCCGAGCTGGCAGCGGCGGTATGCCGCGAGGCCTTCGAGCGCGGACTGCTGCTGGAGACCTCTGGACCGGAAGGCGAAGTCGTAAAAATGATGCCGCCGTTGGTCATTGACGATGACGACCTAGCCGAAGGTCTGATGATCGCCGCCCAGTCGATCGAAGCCGTCGCCGCCCGCGAACTCACCGCAACCACCTCAGGAGTCAGCCGATGATTGTCCGTACCCTCGCCGAGATCAAGGGCACCGACCGCGACGTGCAGTCCAAGACGTGGAACAGCCAGCGGCTGTTGCTGGCCCGCGACGGACAGCGGTTCTCGATGCACGAGACGTGCCTGTACGCCGGCACTGAGACCTCGATGTGGTACGCCAATCACGTTGAAGCGGTGTACTGCGTCGGCGGCGAAGGTGAGCTGATCAACGACGAGACCGGCGAGGTGCACCCGCTGCATGACGGCACCCTGTACCTGCTCGACGGTCACGAGCACCACCGGGTCATTGCCCACACCGATCTGCGCATGGTGTGCGTATTCGACCCGCCGGTCACCGGGCAGGAGGTGCACGACGACACCGGCGCGTACCCCCTGCTCACTGAACATCCGCAGGAGACGGCATCGTGACCCCTCCTATGGCCCAAACCCTCACCGACCGCTACCCCACGCGCAATAACGTCACGATCGGTATCGAACCCCGGCACGACCCGGTGGTCTGGACCGCAGCAGCCAACGGCGGGCCGTGGAGCCCGGACAGTGTCGCGCAGTTCGACGCCGACGGATTTCTGGCCGTCGACACCCTGGTGGACGCCGATGTGGTCGCAGACCTGCGCAACGAGCTCGACCGCCTGCGGGCCGACGCCGCGCTGGCCGCCGACGACCGTTCGATCTGCGAGCGCGACAGCGGCCAGATCCGGTCGATCTTCGAGGTGCACCGGATCAGCCCGGCGTTCGCCGCGCTGGTCGCCGATCCGCGCCTGGTGGGACCGGCCCGTCAACTGCTCGGCTCCGATGTCTATGTGCACCAGAGCCGGGTCAACTTCAAGCCGGGGTTCAATGGCCGGGAGTTCTACTGGCACTCCGATTTTGAGACCTGGCACGCTGAAGACGGCATGCCCAGCCCTCGGGCGGTCAGCGTCTCGGTAGCCCTCACCGAGAACCTGGACAGCAACGGATCCCTGATGATCATGCCCGGTTCGCACCGTTGGTTCGTGTCGTGCCCGGGTCAGACCCCGCCGGATCACTACCGCTCGTCGCTCAAACAGCAGGAGATCGGCACACCCGACGATGCGAGCCTGACCTGGCTGGCCGATCAGCACGGGATTCGCCAGATCACCGGCCCGGCCGGGTCCGCGGTGTTCTTCGACAGCAACTGCATGCACGGCTCGAGCAGCAACATCACGCCGTATGCGCGCTCGAACGTCTTCATCGTCTACAACAGCGTGGACAACACCCTGGTGGAGCCGTTCGGCGCTGCCGTTCCGCGACCGACATTCATCGCCAGCCGCGTCTTCGACCCGGTCTAGACCCGGACGGAGAGGAAAGGGACTGCTGTGGCACGTTTCCTGTCCATCACGCTGACCGGGCGGGGGGTGTCGTGCCGCGCGCGCCTGCTCGACGAGCAGGCGCCCCTGACCTGCGCCGTGGTCTGGGAAGCGTTGCCCGTCGCCGGCCAGGCCTTTCACGGCAAGTACGCCCGCAACGAGGTCTACACGCTGTTGCCGCCGTTGGGTAGCCCGGGCCGGGAGAACACCACGGTCACGCCAATCCCCGGCGACGTCTGCTTCTTCGACTTCGACGCCGGTGACATCGGCAACCCCGCCTACGGATACGACGCGGACGGGCAAGCGAGTTCACCGCTGGGCGCCACGGACCTTGCGATATTCTACGGCCGCAACAACCTGCTGGTCAATGGCGATGTCGGGTGGGTGCCCGGCAACGTCTTCGCCACAATCGAGGACGGCCTGAGCGAGATGGCCGCCGCATGCAACGACTTGTGGATGGCCGGTGCGGTCGGCGAACAGTTGGCCTTCACTAGGGCCTAGCGAGGGGCCGGCAAGGGCGCGATCTACCGGTCAGGCCAAGCACTCGCTCGGCGAACAGACCGGCCGCCAACACCAGATCGTCGCTGTGCCGGGGTCCGATGATCTGCATGCCGATCGGCAGCCCCTCCGATGTGGCGCCGATCGGAATGCTCAGCGCCGGCTGTTGAGTCATGTTGAACGGGTAGGTGAACGGCGTCCACTGCGCCCACCACCGCATATCGGATTCGGTCGGCACGTCGTGGCCGGCGGTGAAGGCCGCAATGGGCGTGGTCGGCGTGATCAAGAGGTTGTGCCGTTCGTGGAAGCGGCCCATGGTCAACCCCAGATCCACACTGACCTGGCGTGCGGCCAGATAGTCCACGCCCGACACCGCCGTGCCCCGGGCCCACATGTCGGCCAGGCCCGGGTCGACGAGCCCGCGGTCGCTCTCTCGGCCACGCAGACTGCCCGCTGCCCCGGTCGCCCACAGCACCTCGAACGCGTCGATGGGGTCGGCGAAGCCGGGATCGGCTATCACAACGTTCAATCCCGCGTCGGCCAGTGCCTGAACCGCCTCGGCCACCGCGGATTCGACTTGCGGGTCGACGTCGGCATATCCCAGAGTCGGCGAGTACGCGACGTCGAGACCGACCAGGTCGCGCCGGACTTCACCGCGGTAGGTCGTCAGAGTCGCCGGCAACGATGTGGGGTCGCGGAAGTCCGGCAACGCGATGATGTCCATCAGCACGGCGGCGTCTTCGACGGTCCGGGTGATCGGGCCGGCGTGCGCCAGTGGCCCGAACGGACTGATCGGATACATCGGCACCCGGCCGTGAGTGGGTTTGAAACCGACCACCCCGCAGAAACTCGCGGGGATCCGGATGCTTCCGCCGCCGTCTGTGCCGATAGCCAAGGGCGCCATTCCGGCCGCGACGGCGGCGGCGCTGCCACCCGAGGAGCCACCGGCGGTACGGGTGGTGTCGGCGGGATTGCGGGTGACGCCGGTCCGTGGGCTGTCGGTGACGCCCTTCCACGCCAGTTCCGGGGTGGTCGTCTTGCCCAGCAGCACCATGCCGTCGTTGCGGATCTTGTCCACCGCCGGACTGTCATCGGGCCATGGCCCCGCCGCATCGGCGAGCAGCGATCCCCGCAAAGTCGGCCAACCGGCGGTGTGAAAGACGTCCTTGATCGCGATCGGCACCCCATCGAGCAGGCCCTTGGTGTAGTTGCCGCCCCAGCGGACCTCGGATTTACGGGCCTCCGACAGCGCAGCCTCTTCATCGACCAGACAGAAGGCGTTGACTTCGCCGTCACGTTCGCTGATCGCCGCGAGAGCGGCGGCGGTGGCTTCCACCGGCGACAGCTCACCGGAGGTGTAGGCGGCGACCAGTTGCAGAGCGGTCAGTTCAGTCGGCTCGGTCATGTCCGCCCCCTCACCCGGTTCCGCTGGATGCGTACCGGGTCATCTGCTTGTCGACGACGTTGTGCAGTGGCTGCCCAGCGAGATATCGCTTGAAGTTGGCGATGAACTGCTGCTGCAAGAGACTCCGCCAACCCCGGATGTCACCGCTGTTGTGTGGCGTCAGGCTGACGTTGGGCGCACTCCACAGCGGATGATCGGCAGGAAGCGGCTCCGGTTCGACGACATCGAGGGCCGCCCCGGCAATGACGCCGTTCTGCAGCGCCGCCACCAGCGCGCCGGTGTCCACCAGCTCGCCGCGCCCCACGTTGATCAGGCGCGCCGTCGGCCGCATCGCGTCAAGCACCCCGGCCTCGACCATGCCCCGGGTCTGCGCCGTCAATGGGGCGGCGAGCACCACATAGTCGGCGTCGGCGACTGCGGCGAGCACATCGGTGGTGATCGAGCCGAAGTCGGGATCCTCGCGGGCGCTGCGGCCCACGCCGCGCACCGACATGCCAACGGCTCGCAGCAACCGGGCGACGGCCCGCCCTACCGGGCCCGGCCCGATGATGGTCACAGATGCGCCGGCGATCGGCTCGCTGTCGAAGTGCTCCCACCGGTGGACACGCTGAGCCTCCCCGGAGCGCCGGAAGTCCTTGGCGAAGGCCAGGATCTGGCCCAGCACGTACTCGGCAATGGGTTCCTCGAATATGCCGCGCGAATTGGTGACCACGACATCGCTGTCGACCAGCTCTTCGAAGAGCACGGCGTCCACGCCGATCGCGGCGACCTGGACCCAGCGCAGCGCCTCGGCGGAAGACCACACCGATTCCAGTGCGGGAGAGGAGAAGTCATACAAGAAGAGCACGTCGGCGCCGACAATTCCGTCGGCCAGCCGCGATGACGGAACCATGCGCAACTCCGCGTCTGCGCTGATCGAATCGAGTTGGGCGGGAACCGACTCACCGTGCTGGACGGTCACCACCGGCCGCGCGTCCACATTGACACCGTAGAAACAGATCGTATGATTGTCAACAATCCAGGGCTGGCCTGGGGGTGGAACGTCGGTATGGGGAAACCCATGGATCTGTCCCAGTTTCCGGAATTGCCGGAGTTCGACGGGCCGGTTGATCAGCGCGGTGTCGGCATCATCGCGCCGTTCGACCTGGCCATCGAACGCGAACTGTGGCGCTGGATCCCCGCCGAGGTGACGCTGCACCTGGCCCGTACTCACTACGAACCGGTCCCGGTCAGCCGGGCCATGGCCGAGCTGGTGTCTGACACCAACCACCTACAGGCGGCGACCCGAGACGTGCTGCACGTCGAACCAGAGGTGGTTGCCTATCTGTGCTCGTCAGGCAGCTTCATCCACGGCGTCGAGTATGAGAAGACGCTGGTCTCTGCGATCGAGGCGGCCGGCGCCAAGGCGGCGGTCACCACATCGGGAGCACTGGCCGAAGCCATTATCGCACTGGACATCTCGCGGATCAGCGTGCTGACCCCCTACGACGAAGAGCTGACCGACTTGTTGCGGGTGTTCTTGAATCAGCTCGGGGTGTCCGTGCTGCACTCGGATCATCTGGGGCTGGGCGGGGGGATCTGGAAAGTCAACTACCGCACCGTGGCCGAACGGATCCTGGCCGCCGATCGCCCGGACTCGCAGGCCATCTTCGTCAGCTGCACCAACCTGCGGACCTACGACATCGTCGCGCCGCTGGAGCAGATGCTGGGCAAGCCGATCCTCACCGCCAATCAACTCACGATGTGGGCGTGCTTGGGCCGGATGGACCTGCCGATGATGGGCCCCGGCCAGTGGCTCCGCGACGTCTTCACCGGAGCCCCGCAGTGACCGCCGCACCACCCACCGTCGGGTTCATCTATCCCGACCACGCCGCCGAGTCCGACTACCCGCGCGCAGCTCGGTTGCTGGACATGCACCTGCCCGTGGCGCACATCTACGGCACCGACCTGCACGCCGTGCCAGAGCTGATGGATCTCGGCAGCCCTGACAAACTCGCCCGCGGGGCGGCATTGCTGGCGCCGCAGCGGCCCGCCGCGGTGGTCTGGGCGTGTACATCGGGCAGCTTCGTGTTCGGCCCCACGGGCGCGGCCGAGCAGGTCGAGCAGCTGGCGGCGGAAGCGGGCGTGCCCGCCTCGAGCACCTCGTTCGCGTTCGTGCACGCGTTGGCCGCGCTCGGTTGCCGTCACGTCGCGGTGGCGGCCAGCTATCCGCGCGACATCGCCGAGTTGTTCGTGAACTTTGTTGCCGCCCATGGCGTCACCGTCGAAGCCATGGGCGACGCCGGCATCCCCACCGCCGCAGAGGTGGGCCGGCTGACGCCGAATCAGGTCCGGGACTTGGCGCTGCGCAATGATTGTCCCCGGGCGGACGCACTGTTGATTCCCGACACCGCCATGCACACCGTCGACCAGGTCGACGAAATCGAGCAACTGCTGGGCAAGCCGGTACTGACCGCTAACGCGGTGACGGTGTGGGAAGGTTTGCGCATCGCCGGGATAACCCGGCGGACCGCCGGGCTGGGCGCATTGTTCGAGGATGGGCGATGACAATCTCACACGATGCCGCGTTCGAGCCACTGAGCCGAGCTTCGACGGCAGAGTTGATCGCCGAACGACTGCGGGAGGCGATCACCCGCGGCCGGCTGTTGCCGGGTCAGCAGCTCGGTGAAGCGAGTCTGGCCGCGCAGTTTGCGGTGTCGCGTGGACCGGTACGGGAGGCGATGCAGCGGCTGGTGGCCGAAGGGTTGCTGCGCAGCGAACGCAACCGAGGCATCTTCGTCGTCGAACTCACCGACGACGACGTCCGCGACGTGTATCAGGCCCGCAAGGCCATCGAACGCGCCGCAGTGATCGAAGTGCTCCACGGTGACCCCCGCGGAGCGGCGGCGCGGTTGCGTGGTCCGGTGGAGGCCCTGCGGGTGGCCGCCGCCCACGGCGACGGCACCGCTGCGGCCGACGCCGACCAGGCGTTCCATGAGGTGCTGGTCGAGTGTGCCGGCAGCCCTCGCCTGCACCGCGCGATGCGGACCCTGCTGTCGGAAACTCGAATCCTGCTCGGAGAACTCGAAGAGGCCTACCCCGACCTACGCGAACAGGTGACCGAACATGTCGTGCTGCGCAAGGCGATCGGTGCCGGAGACGAAGATCTGGCAATCCGACTGATCGATGAGCACATGGACGATGCGGTACGTCGGCTGTTGGCGCGGCGGGCGCAGCTGCTCTTGGCCTCGCCGTAGCACCTAGCCGATCTGTGCGCCTATCTCTTTGGCCGCCTCGACCAGCACAGCGGCCACCCCTTGGTACTGCGAAATACTCAGACGGTGAACGGGCGCTGCGGCATTGAGCGCCAGCAGCACACCCGGCGCACGCGCGGGAATCGGCACCGCAACCGAGGCGACGCCGTCCTCACTGCCCTCCCGGTTCACCGCGTAGCCCTGTTGTCGTATCCGACCGAGCTCGCGGTGCAGCTCCGTCCTGGTGCCTACCGAATGTGTCGTCACACGCTGCAGCTCTTCGGTGGGATACAGCCGGGCGATGTCGGCGTCAGACAGGCGCGCCAGTAGCGCCTTGCCGGTCGAGGTGCAATGCGCCGGCATGGTGCGTCCCAGCCGTGAGGCAACCCGCACCGCAGCCTGCCCCTCGGCAGCCGCGATGAAGCGGACGTTGGAGCCCTCAAGCACGCCAAGGTGCACCGACTCGTTGAGACATTCACTGAGGCGCAGTAGTACCGGCTTTGCCGCACCCTCGATGTCGATGCGGTTGAACACCGAGAACGCCACGCTCATCAGCGCGGGCCCGGGGTGATACGCCTTGGACGCCGGATCCTGGCGCACAAAGCCCCGGTACTGCAGCATCGCCAACAGCCGGTGGGCAGTGGAGGATGCGACGCCCAAGTGGTTCGCCGCGTCGGTCAAGCGGATCTGCGGCTGCTCCCCCAGCAGCAGCAGCAGCTTCAGCGCCCGGTCCACCGCTCCGATCGGGTACTGCGGCACACCCCCGTCCGGGGCCGCGTCGCCCGGCGACCAACCAGGCTCGTCTTTCTGCATAGCAGAGACACTACCCAGCGTTGTTGACCTTTAAGCGGGAATCCTGGCAGAGTTTTCGCCACAGCCCCGGGACTTTCTCTGCATAACAGATATCTTGGGTTCTCAAGACTGGAGACGCATCGATGAGTGATCACCGGCATGTCCTCGATGAGGTCAGGCGGGGCATGATCCCGGCGCACATCTACAACGACGCTGAGATCTTCGAACTCGAGAAGGAGCGGCTCTTCCGTCGCGCCTGGATGTTCGTCGCGCATGAGTCGGAGATCCCCCAAGACGGCGACTACGTCGTGCGACGCCTGCTCAACGACTCCTTCATCATTGCGCGCGACTCCAAGGGCGACGTGCGGGCCATGTTCAACATGTGCCTGCATCGCGGGATGCAGATCTGCCGCGCCGAGATGGGCAATGCCTCCAATTTCCGATGTCCCTACCACGGCTGGTCGTATCGCAACGACGGGCGCATCACCGGCTTGCCCTTCCACCAAGAGGCCTATGGCGGCGAAGCCGGCTTTTCCAAGCGCGGCCAGACTCTGTTGCCCGCACCGAGTCTCGCCAGTTACAACGGTCTGATCTTCATCAGCCTTGACCCGCAGGCTCCCCCGCTCGAGGACTTTCTCGGCGACTTCAAGTTCTATCTCGACTTCTACACCAGGCAGAGCCGCAGCGGCCTCGAGGTGCGCGGCCCGCAACGGTGGCGCATCAAGGCGAACTGGAAGATCGGCGTCGAGAATTTCGCCGGCGACATGTATCACACCCCGCACACCCACGCCTCTGTCGTCGATATCGGGCTATTTCGGGAACCGAAGGCGCAGAAGCGCAAAGACGGCGCGACGTACTGGGCGACCTGCGGCGGAGGTACCACCTACAAGCTGCCGCCCGGCGACTTCGAGGAACGGATGCGCTACGTCGGCTATCCCGACGAAATGGTGGGGCGCATCAAGGACGTGTGGTCGGCCGACCACCAGCGCATGGTCGCCGACGACGGCTTCATGATCTCGGCGGCATCCTGTTTTCCTAACATGAGCCTGGTTCACAACTGGCCGAAGATCCAGGACAGCGAAGATGTGTTGCCGTTCATCTCGATCCGCACCTGGCAGCCGATCAGTGAGAACGAAACCGAGGTGTACTCGTGGTTTGCGGTCGATGCGGCCGCCCCCGAGCAGTTCAAGAAAGACTCCTACAAGGCCTACCTGATGTGCTTTGGCTCCACGGGCATGTTCGAACAGGATGACGTGGAGAACTGGGTGTCGCTGACCAACACCGCTGCCGGTTCCATGGCCCGTCAACTGTTGCTCAACGGCCGGATGGGCCTGCTCGCCGACGACACCCCCGTGGTCAACGCCTTGCCACCTGAGCTGTTCCATGGCCCAGGCACCGCTCAAGTCGGCTACAACGAGAACAACCAGCGCGAGATCCTTCGGATGTGGGCCGATCACCTCCAAATGAGCCCGGTGGCGACCGACACCGCAGCGATGGGCACACAGCGCGAAGGAATCACCCCCCTCGTGCAGACCAACGGCACGTCGGCGTGCGATGCCGGCTGCGAGGAGGCCCGGGTATGACGTCCGCCGAGAAAAGCCAGCGGCCCGGGTTCGCCCGGCCAAAAGATGCCCGCGGCCCGTGGGAGCTTGCAGTTCTTGGTGAGCATGCACCCAAGCAGCTCCGTACCGGTAAGCCCTTGCCGTTCAACGACACCCGACACCTGCAGGCGCACCAGTTCTTGGTCGACGAGGCCTATCTACTCGACGCACAGCAGTACACCGAATGGCTTGACACCCTCACCGAGGACATCCATTACTTCATGCCCGTCCGGGTGACGACCGCCTCGGGAGCTGGATTCGACACTTCGCCGGGCATGGCTCATTTCGATGAGAACAAATACTCGTTGAACCGGCGCGTCGCGCGCTTTGCGACCGAGCACGCCTGGACCGAAGATCCGCCGTCACGGCTGCGCCATCACATCACCAACGTTCGCACCTTCGCCTGCGAGGACGACCAGCACCTGATCGTCGAGTCAGCCGAGCTGCTGTTCCGCAGCCGCGGCGATGTGAACGAGGCGGCGTTCGTCTCCTGCGGCCGGGAAGACCTGCTGCGGCGCACAGATGACCAGTGGAAGTTGGCGCGGCGCACCATCTATGTCGATGAGTCGGTGCTGCGTATGCAGAATCTGGCGGTCTTCCTGTGAGCGCACTCGATGACCTCATGGCCAATACGGTCGGTGACGCCATAACCATCGCCAACGAGTTCACCGAAGTGACGCTGCACCGGGTCGATACCCGCAACGGGTCGCGGCTGTTGATCACATCGCCGAAGTCGGGGCAATGGATCAGTCTCGACGCGCTGGAATTGGAGGCATTGACCTGGCAGAACGCCTACACTCTGGCGGCGATGGTGGGCAACATGCACCAACCGCTCCTCTCCGGCGACAGTGACCTGCCGTGACGCGATGGCTGGACGGTAAGCGGGCCCTCGTCGTCGGCGCCGGCTCAGGAATCGGTCGAGCAGTCGTCGACGCCTATCTCGACGAGGGAGCCCAGGTCGCGGTGTTGGAACGCGATCAGTCGAAGTGCGCTGCCTTGGCAAGTCAGTTGCCGAGAGTCCCGGTGACACAGGGAGATGCCACGACTGCCGAGGCCAACGAGCGTGCTGTCACTACCGCCGTTGCGGCGTTCGGCGGCCTCGACACGCTGGTCAACTGCGTGGGGATCTTCGACTTCTACAAGGGAATCACCGATATCTCGACCGACGAGCTGGAGCCGGCGTTCGACGAGATGTTCAAGACCAACGTCCTGAGTCAGCTGCAGTCGGTGAAAGCCGCTCTCCCAGCACTTCAGGCCCAAGAGCGGTCATCGATCGTTCTCACCGAGTCCGCGTCATCGTTCTATCCCGGTCGCGGCGGCGTACTTTACGTCGCGTCGAAGTTCGCCGTGCGCGGCCTGGTCAGCACGCTCGCCTACGAGCTCGCCCCGCACATCCGGGTCAACGGCGTTGCGCCGGGCGGAACGTTGAACACCGACTTACGCGGTTTGCAGAACCTCTCGCTCGACCATATCCGCCTGGACGACACCCCCGACCGGGCACGCGATCTCGCGGCCCGCACCCCGCTCAACGTCGCACTCACTCCGCAGGACCACGCCTGGAGCTATGTCTTCTTGGCATCAGACCGGTCCCGCGGTATCACGGCCGGAACCACACATCCCGACGGTGGATTCGGTATGACCACCGGAGGTACCGCGTGACCGCCGACGATCTGGCGCCACTGAGGCTGGAGGTGGCGCAGGCCTGCCGAGTCGCTGCCGCCCGAGGTCTGGTGGACGGCATTCTCGGACACATCAGTGCCAGGGTCGACGAACAACACCTACTCGTGCGGTGCCGCAGCGACTCCGACGACGGCGTGGCATTCACCCGTCCCGGCGACATTCGGCTCATCCGCTTTGACGGAACACCGGGCATGCCAGGCGAACTGGACGGATACCGGGTGCCCAACGAGCTGCCGATCCACGTCGAGACCCTGCTGGCCCATCCCGAACACCGGGCAGTGGCCCACCTGCACCCACCGGCCGTCGTGGCCGCCGACCTGGCGGGCATCACGATCGAACCCATCTACGGGGCCTTCGACATCCCTGGCGCGTGGCTCGCGCGCCGCGGCGTCCCGGTGTACCCGCGGGCCGTGTTGATCCGCACCGCAGAACTCGGTAGGGAGATGGTCGCAGCCATGGCCGGCAAGCCGGTGGTGATCTGTCGCGGCCATGGAATCACCAGCGCCGCTGCCACGGTTCGCCAGGCTGTCCTGCAGGCGATCAGCGTGGACCAGCTGGCTTCGATGTCACTGCGGATCCGCTGCGCGGGCGGCACGCCAAGGCCGATCGACGAGGCAGATTGGGCAGACCTGCCCGACCTCGGCCCCGCGTTCACCGCAGATGCCGCCTGGCGCCATGAACTGGCCCGGTTGGAGCGCCCGTGACAGGCCAGGAGCAGATCAGCGCGGAGATCGCGACAATCCAGGCCACGTACTCGCGCGGCGGCGTTGAGGAGAGCCAGCCGAGGCTGGACTACCCGCCCTACCGCAGCAGCGTTCTTCGCCATCCCAAACGGGCCCTACACCTGGTCGATCCAGAGGCCGTGGAGCTGGTGGGGCCCTGTTTCGGCCGAGACGACGTCGCCCTGCTCGACGCCGATCTGACGATCCAACACGCCGGCACACCGATCGGTGAACGCACCGTGGTGACCGGGCGGATCGTCGACGGCGACGGCAGGCCGGTACGCCGCCAACTCGTCGAGATCTGGCAGGCCAACGCCAGCGGCCGCTACATCCATCAGGGTGATCAACATCCCGCACCGTTGGACCCCAATTTCACCGGAACGGGGCGTTGTCTGACCGATGACGACGGGTTCTACCGGTTCACCACGATCAAGCCCGGCCCGTACCCCTGGCGCAACCACCACAACGCCTGGCGTCCCGCGCATATCCATTTCTCCTTGTTCGGAACCGATTTCACGCAGCGGATGATCACGCAGATGTACTTTCCGGGCGACCCGCTGTGCCCGCTGGACCCGATCTATCAGTCGATCACCGACCCCAAGGCCCGTGATCGACTGGTCGCCGTCTACGACCACGACATCACCAGCCACGAATGGGCCACCGGCTACCGGTGGGACATCGTGCTCACCGGCACAGCCGCAACGCCGTTCGAGGGTCACAATGACTGAGCTGATGGCCACGCCCGGACAGACCATCGGCCCGTTCTTCGGCTATGCGTTGCCGTTCGAACGCGGCAACGAACTCGTGCCTCCCGGCTCGGCCGGTGCCATCGAACTGCACGGCACTGTCACCGACGGCGCCGGGGCGCCCGTTCCCGATGCACTGGTGGAGATCTGGCAGGCCGATGCGGGCGGCGCCGTGGCGCGGGCCAGTTCGCTTCGCCGCGACGGCCACCACTTCGGCGGATGGGGACGAACCTCGACAGATACCAGCGGCCACTTCAGCTTCACGACGGTGCGACCTGGGGCGCTCCCCCCGTCGTCACCGTTCATTGCCGTCGCCGTGTTTGCGCGGGGCCTGCTGAACCGATTGTTCACCCGTGCCTATCTGCCCGGCGACCATCTCCACGCAGATCGCTTGCTGAATTCCGTGGCGGCTGATCGTCGACATACGCTCATCGCGGTGCCCGACGAGCAGGGCTTACGGTTCGATATCAGGTTGCAGGGCGCCGACGAGACGGTATTCCTGCGCTATCGGGGGCAACCATGACCGACGTGTTGTGGCCCGGCGATCACCGGGCCGGGCCGATCTTCAGCGACGCGGCATACCTGGCTGCGATGCTGCGGGTCGAAAACGCCTGGCTCGCTGCGCTTGTCGATGCTGGTATCGCGCCTGAGGCGGCGCGGGCCGACCTGACTGCGGCGATCTCGGCAGCGGACGCGGACGCGATCGCCGTGGCCGCCGAGGCGACCGGCAACCCGGTTCCCGGTCTGCTCGATCTGCTTCGCGAACGCACCGATGGCGAACCTGCACGCTGGCTGCACCGCGGCCTGACCAGTCAGGACGTCATCGACACCGCATTGATGCTCTGCCTGCGCGACGCATTGGATCGGGTTCACAACGAGCTCGGGCAGCAAGTACGCACCGTGGCCGCACTGTCGGCGACCTACCGCGACAGTCCCATGCTTGCCCGCACCTTGACGCAGCCCGCATTGCCGACCACCGTCGGCATGAAGTTCGCCCACTGGCTGAGCGGACTTTTGGATGGCGCCGACTGTGTCGCCGCACTGCCGCAGCTGCCGGTACAGGCAGGCGGCGCCGCGGGCACCATGGCCGCTGCCGCCGAGTTAGCGGGTTCACCCACCGATGCGATGCGCCTGTCCAGACGGCTGGCCGCGGCCCTCGGCCTTGCTGACAGCCCGCCGTGGCACACGACTCGCTCCGTCATCACCCGCGCGGGCGACGCGTTGGCGACATGTTGCGACGCGTGGGCCCACATCGCCAATGATGTTGCGATGGGCAGCAGGCCCGAGATCGGTGAATTGTCCGAGGGCCGCGGCGGCGGTTCGTCGACGATGCCGCACAAGAACAATCCGGTGTTGTCCGTGCTGATCCGCCGCGCCGGCTTGGCGGCACCGCCGCTGGCCGCCAGCCTGCACGCCGCTTCGGCAGGCAGCATCGATGAGCGTTCCGACGGTGGCTGGCACGCCGAATGGGCGGCCCTGCGGACCTTGTCCCGCTATGCCGTCGTAGCTGCCGCGCAGACAACAGATCTGCTGGCGGGGCTGGTCATCGACACCGATCGCGCCGCGGCCAACCTTGCTGCTGCCGGCGACCTGCTCGGCGAGCAGCGGGCGATGAACGAACTGATCGGGAAGACCACCCGGGGCGACTACACCGGGGCCGCAAGCCATCTCATCGATGCTGTGCTGCAGCGCGCACACCCCTGGATGGAGACACCATGAGCGTGCCACGGCTGGTCGGTACTGATTTCGGCGGACCGCCGAACGCAGACCTGATTCTGCTCGGGCCATCGCTCGGGACATCGGCAACCGCCCTGTGGGGCTTAGCCGCTGAACAGCTCGCCCAGCGGCTGCGCGTCATCGCGTGGGACCTTCCCGGCCACGGACGCAGCCCGGCAGCTGCCTTCCGGATGCCAGACCTGGCGGCAGGTGTACTGGCCTTGGTGGACGAGATCTCGCCGCGCGCGGCGTTCCATTACGCCGGCAATTCGATCGGCGGTGCGGTCGGTCTGCAGCTGCTGCTCGATGCCCCCGAGCGGCTGTCGAGCGCCACGCTGCAATGCACCGGCGCCGCCATCGGTCGGGCAGCGGAGTGGGCGACCCGTGCCGCCACCGTGCGCACCTCGGGCACCGGCGCGGTCGTCGAGGCTTCCCTGCAGCGCTGGTTCGCACCCGGTTTCATCGATCGAGCGCCCGGGCTGGTCGCGGCACTGGCGGATGCACTGCGCGGCACCGACGACGAATCCTATGCCCAAGCATGCGAGGCACTGGCCGACTTCGATGTCACCGGACGACTCGGTCAGATCGCTGCACCGGTGCTGGCCATCGCCGGCTCCCATGACGGCGCTACTCCCCCGGAGTCGCTGGGGCGCATCGCTTCCGGTGTCCAACACGGACGCCTGGTGGTGCTCGACGATGTCGGCCACCTGGCACCCGTCGAGGCGCCCGAGGCGACGGTCAACCTCATTCTCGCCCATCTGATGGTGCGGGATCCGGTCTACACCGCAGGTATGGCGGTGCGCCGACAGGTCCTGGGCGACGAACACGTCGACCGCGCGATCGCAGGCACTACCGAGTTCACCGCCGACTTTCAGGACCTGATCACTCGCTATGCGTGGGGCAACATCTGGACCCGCGAAGGCCTCGACCGGCGCAGCCGTTCGATCGTCACCCTGACCGCCCTGGTCTCTCGGGGCCATCATGAAGAGCTGGCCATGCATCTGCGCGCGGCGCGCCGCAACGGCCTGAGCAACGACGAGATCAAAGAGGTGCTGTTGCAGA
The DNA here is from genome assembly GCF_900604305.1 of Mycobacterium sp. P7213. Lineage (NCBI taxonomy): Bacteria > Bacillati > Actinomycetota > Actinomycetes > Mycobacteriales > Mycobacteriaceae > Mycobacterium > Mycobacterium sp. P7213. Next base: position 27,485 of record NZ_UWOA01000011.1, on the reverse strand, counting down.
CCGCCATCTATTGCGGTGTACCCGAAGCCAATACGGCGTTCCGCATCGCCGCACAGGTGCTTGCCGACTACGGCAACGCCGCGGACACCGAGTGAGTCGCACCATAGTCTGCGACACTGCTGTCTTCGGCACCACCGCTGCTGACCTCGTGGCGAGGTTGCCGGTCAGTTTGGGCTAGGCCAGCGCGCTATCGGCGCTACTGCGGCCCAAGCCAATTGGACCGCACCGCCAGAGAAGCGTCAGAGCAGGCTCAGGATCCGGTCGCCGGTGGCGACGGTGGACAGCTTCTCCCCACCGCGGGTAGCAAGGTGCTGCTCGACGGCAGCATCGACCCGGGCCGCCGCCTCATGCTCACCGATGTGGTTGAGCAGCATGGCCACCGACGTCACCGCCGCGGTCGGGTCCGCGATGCCCTGGCCGGCGATGTCGGGTGCGCTGCCGTGCACCGGCTCGAACATCGACGGGTTGGCACCGGTGGCATCGATGTTGCCGCTGGCCGCCAACCCGATTCCCCCGCAGACGGCACCCGCGAGGTCAGTGATGATGTCGCCGAACAGGTTGTCGCTGACGATCACGTCGAACCGGCCGGGGTCAGTGACCATGTAGATCGTGGCGGCGTCGACGTGGGTGTAGGCGGTCTCGACGTCGGGGTAGTCCTTGGCGATCTCGGCCACCGTCCGGGTCCACAACGATCCGGCGTAGGCCAGCACGTTGTTCTTATGCACCAGGGTCAAGTGCTTACGCCGGGCGCGAGCCTTCTCGAAGGCGAATCGGACCACCCGGGCCACCCCGAACGCGGTGTTGACGCTGACTTCGGTGGCGACCTCGTGGGGGGTGCCGACCCGCAGCGCCCCGCCGTTGCCGGTGTAGGGACCCTCGGTGCCTTCGCGCACCACCAGGAAGTCGATCTCCGGCGGATCGGCCAGCGGGCTGGACACTCCCGGGTACAGCCGGCTGGGACGCAGGTTGACGTGGTGGTCCAGGGCGAAACGGGCGTGCAGCAGCAGACCGCGCTCCAGCACACCCGACGGCACTGAGGGGTCACCGATCGCGCCGAGCAGGATCACGTCGTGGCCGCGGATCTCCTCCAGCACCGAGTCCGGCAGGACCTCGCCGGTGGCGTGATAGCGCTTGGCCCCCAGGTCGTATTCGGTCTTCTCGGTGCCCGGGAGCACCGCGTCGAGCACCTTGACAGCCTCGGCGATGACCTCCGGGCCGATCCCGTCGCCGGGAATGACAGCGAGCTTGAGGCTCATGACAGGTCTACCTCTTCAATCTTGTTAGCGCCGACCGCAGCAGTGATCGCCGATTGCACGTCGGCGGGCACCTGGCGGTCGACCCGCAGCAGGACCGTCGCCGCCGGACCTTCGGCGTCCTCGGACAGTTGCGCGGCGTGGATGTTGATGCCCGCCGAGCCCAGCAGAGTGCCGATCTTGCCGAGCGCGCCAGGCTGGTCGGAGTAGTTGATGATCAGATTGACGCCCTGGGCCCGCAGGTCGAAGTGCCGGCCGTTGATCTCGACGATCTTCTCCACCTGCTGGGTGCCGGACAGCGTGCCGGCAACGGTGACGGACCCACCCTCGGCGGTGACCGCCTTGAGCTCGACGACGCTTCGGTGGTTGGGGCTTTCGGTGGCGGTGCCGATCTCGGCGTCGACACCGCGTTCGGCGGCCAGTGCCGGCGCATTGACGAAGGTCACCGGGTCTTCGATCACCGCCGAGAACAGACCCCGCAACGCCGACAAGCGCAGCACCCCTACGTCTTCGGAGGCCAGCTCACCGCGCACCTGCACCGACAGCGACACCGGCAGCCCGTCGGAGAGCGCCCCCGCCAGCAGGCCGAGCTTGCGCACCAGGTCCAGCCAGAGCGCGACTTCCTCGCTGACCGCGCCACCACCGACGTTGACCGCGTCGGGAACGAATTCACCGGCCAGCGCCAGCTTCACGCTCTTGGCGACGTCGGTGCCTGCCCGGTCCTGGGCCTCGGCGGTCGAGGCGCCCAGGTGCGGGGTCACCACCACCTGCGGCAGGTCGAACAGCGGCGAGTCGGTGCACGGTTCGGTGGCGAAGACGTCCAACCCGGCGGCCCGGACATGTCCGCTGGTGATCGCCTCGGCCAGTGCCGCCTCATCGATCAGCCCGCCGCGGGCCGCGTTGACGATGATCACCCCCGGCTTGGTCTTGGCCAGGTTTTCCTTGCCGATCAGACCCGCGGTCTCGGGCGTCTTCGGCAGGTGCACGGAGATGAAGTCGGCGCGGCCCAGCAGTTCGTCGAGGGGCAGCAGCTCGATGCCGAGCTGGGCGGCGCGGGCCGCCGACACGTACGGGTCGTAGGCGACGATGCGGGCGCCGAACGCGGCCAGCCGCTGGGCTACCAGCTGTCCGATGCGCCCCAGGCCGACCACGCCGACGGTGTGGTCATAGATCTCGGTGCCAGAGAACGACGACCGCTTCCACTGCTTGGCGTGCAGCGAGGCGTCGGCGGCCGGGATCTCGCGGGCGGCGGCGAGCATCAGCGCGATCGCATGCTCGGCGGCGCTGTGGATGTTCGAGGTCGGGGCGTTGACCACCAGCACGCCTCGGGCGGTGGCAGCCTCGACGTCGACGTTGTCCAGGCCGACCCCGGCGCGCGCCACGATCTTGAGTTTGGTGCCGGCCGCGAGGACCTCGGCGTCGACGGTGGTGGCCGAGCGCACCAGCAGCGCATCCGCCTCCGGGACCGCGGCCAGCAGCTTTTCCCGGTCCGGGCCGTCCACCCAGCGAACCTCGACCTGGTCGCCGAGGGCGGCGACGGTGGATTGGGCGAGTTTGTCAGCGATCAATACCACGGGCAGAGTCACCCGGACAGCCTAGTGGCCGGTCGCAAGCCCGGCGGAGCCGGGCGCAGCGGGCCGGCCACCATCAGCACCGCGCCGGTCGCAAGCCCGGCGGAGCCGGGCGCAGCGGGCCGGCCACCATCAGCACCGCGCCGGTCGCAAGCCCGGCGGAGCCGGGCGCAGCGGGCCGGCCACCATCAGCACCGCGCCGGTCGCAAGCCCGGCAGTGTGCGGGCATTGCAGCTGGTGTGGCCAGATGAGCGTGGCCATCGGCCGTGGTGCCCCGAATTCGACAACGGCGGTGTCCGGCAGCCGGTGCTGGGGGTGCACCCCGATTTGGCCGCATAGCGCGGGTCGCTCCCTACTATCGACGGATGGATGTCACCGTCGTCGGTAGTGGACCCAACGGCCTGGCCGCCGCCGTCATCTGTGCCCGCGCGGGCCTGTCGGTTCAGGTTCTGGAAGCCCAACCCACCTTCGGCGGCGGTGCTCGCACGGCCGCCGATCCAGAATTCAGTGACGTCGCCCATGACATCTGCTCAGCGGTTCACCCGCTCGGCCTGGCGTCGCCGTTCTTCACCGAGTTCGACCTCGCGGCCCGCGGCGTACAGCTGACCTCTCCCGAGATCTCCTACGGCAATCCGCTGGATGGCCGGCCCGCGGCGATCGCCTACCGCGACCTTGAGCGGACCTGCGCGGAGCTCGAGCACGGCGCGTCCTGGCGCCGGCTGCTGGGTCCGCTGGTCGCCGACAGCCGGTCGGTCGTGGAATTTCTGCTGGGCGACAAGCGGTCGGTGCCGTCCGGGATCGCGACGGTCGCCCGACTGGGGTTGAGGATGGCCGCGCAGGCCAGCCCGGCCTGGAACGCGACGCTGCCCGGCGAGGACGCCCGCGCCCTCTACACCGGGGTGGCCGCGCACACGATCTCGCGACTGCCGTCGGTGACCTCGGCCGGCGCGGGCATGATGCTGGCAACGCTTGGTCACACGGTCGGCTGGCCCATCCCGGTCGGCGGCAGCCAGGCCATCACCGACGCGCTGATCGCCGACCTGACCGCCCACGGCGGCCGGCTGTCCACCGATCAGCCGGTGAGAAAGCCGCCGGGCGGCGCCGTGCTGTTCGACACCGCGCCGACCGAACTGCTGAAGGTCTACGGCGACGCCCTGCCCGCCCGCTACGCCAAGGCGCTGCGCCGTTACCGTTTCGGCTCTGCGGCCGCCAAGGTCGATTTCGTGCTCTCCGATGAGGTGCCGTGGAGCGACTCGCGCCTGGCGCAGGCGCCCACGCTGCATCTCGGGGGTGACCGCAAACAGATGGCCCGCGCCGAGGCGGAGGTCGCCGCCGGCCGGCACGCGCAGCAGCCGATGATCCTGGCGGCGCTACCTCATCTGGTAGATCCCTCTCGCATCGACGCTGCTGGACGCCGCCCGATGTGGACTTATGCCCACGTTCCGGCCGGATCGACCGTCGACCAAGCCGAGACCGTCACCGCCGGCATCGAGCGATTCGCCCCCGGCTTCCGCGACATCGTGGTGGCGGTGCGATCCGTGCCCGCGGCCCAGCTGGCTAACCACAACGCCAACTACGTCGGAGGCGACATCTCCGCCGGAGGCAACAGTGCGTGGCGGGCTCTGTCGGGGCCAACGCCACGGATAAATCCTTGGGCCACAGCGATTCCCGGGGTGTATCTGTGCTCTGCAGCCACACCCCCAGGAGCCGGTGTGCACGGCATGGCCGGCTATTACGCCGCGCGCACCGTGCTGCGACGTGAATTCGGAATTGGCCGGCTGCCGAGCCTGGCGCCCTGACGGACCTCGTCCACATTCGGCGCCAGCGAAGGCGTCAGCTTTGCGGGAACCTATATTCCGCACATAAATTTCCCAGTTAACTAGAGACACATTGCCAGCTTTGGTGTAGCCTCAGCTAACGTGTGTTGGGCGTTACACAAACCCCTAATCGTGACACAGGCCACAATCTAGTTTAAGGAGAAACCGTGCCCACCATCCTTCGTCCGTTAGCCATGGCGGGCGCCGCGCTCATCGGCGCCAGCGCCATCGCCGCCACTCCCGTCATCGTCGCCCCGACGGACGTGCACATGCCAGCCATCGAACTCACCGCTGATGGCAGCGGTGTGTTCGGCGATGGTCTCGGCAGCATCGACTTCGCCGGCATCTTTGCCGGACTCGGCGACTGGCTGAACAGCATCGACTTTTCCGCGATCTTCAGCGACCTGTTCGCCAACCTCGACCTGTCCGGCATCTTCAACGATCTGTTCGCCAATATCGACCTGTCGGGGATCTTCAGCGGACTCACCGACTTCCTGGCTAACTTCGACCTCTCCGGCACCCTCAGCAGTTTCTTTGACAACTTCGACTTGTCAGCCATCTTCGGCGGCCTCGGCGACATCTTCGCCAACTTCGACCTCTCGGGGATCTTCAGCGGCCTGACCGACCTGCTGACCAACTTCGACCTGTCGGGGATCTTCAGCGACCTAACCGACCTGCTGACCAACTTCGACCTGTCGAACCTGTTCGACAGTTTCGACCTGTCGGCGCTGTTCGACAGCTTCGACCTGTCGGCCATCTTCGACGGCTTGGACCTGTCCGGCTGGCTCGACGGCTTGCTCGGCAGTCTGTAACTACCGCAAACGGCGAGTGGCCCCTTCCAGGGAAGGGGCCACTCGTCGTGGTAGGTCTTCTTCGCGATAACCGTTGCGGCCAACGGCTACCGCGCCGAAATCAGCGGCGACGGCTCAGGCGGTCTCGGTGATGGGCCGGTCCACCCAGCTCATCAGGTCGCGCAGCTTCTTGCCGGTGACCTCGATGGGATGCTCGGCGTTCTCCTTGCGCAGACCCTCAAGTTCCTTGTTGCCGCCTTCGACGTTGGCCACCAGGCGCTTCACGAAGGTGCCGTCCTGGATGTCGGAGAGGATGTCACGCATCCGCTGCTTGGTGTCGGCGTCGATCACCCGCGGACCGGACAGGTAGCCGCCGAACTCCGCGGTGTCGCTCACCGAGTAGTTCATCCGGGCGATGCCGCCCTCATACATCAGGTCGACGATCAACTTGAGCTCGTGCAGCACCTCGAAGTACGCCATCTCCGGGGCGTAACCCGCCTCGACCATCACCTCGAAGCCGGCCTTGACCAGTTCTTCGGTGCCACCGCACAACACGGCCTGCTCACCGAACAGGTCGGTCTCAGTCTCCTCTTTGAAGGTGGTCTTGATGACGCCGGCCCGGGTGCCGCCGATGCCCTTGGCATACGACAAGGCCAGCGCCTCACCCTCGCCATTGGGGTCCTGCGCGATGGCGATCAGCGAGGGCACGCCCTTGCCATCGACGAACTGCCGGCGCACCAGGTGACCCGGGCCCTTGGGCGCGACCATCCCGACGGTGATGTCGGCGGCCGGCTTGATCAGGCCGAAGTGGATGTTGAGGCCGTGACCGAAGAACAGCGCGTTACCTGCCACAAGGTTCGGCTCGATGTCGTTCGTGAAGATCTCGGCCTGGGCGGTGTCGGGCGCCAGCACCATGATCACGTCGGCCCACTTGGCGACCTCGGCGGGGGTGTCGACCTCGAGGCCCTGCTCGGCGACCTTGGCCCGTGACTTCGACCCTTCCTTGAGGCCCACCTTTACCTGCACTCCAGAGTCGCGCAGGCTCAGCGAATGCGCGTGCCCCTGGCTGCCGTAACCGATCACGCCGACCTTGCGGCCCTGGATGATCGACAGGTCAGCGTCGTCGTCGTAGAACATCTCAACTGCCACTTTGTGTCACTTCTTTCTATCTCTTCTAGGGGACTATTTGGTCGTGCCGATGCCGCGCGGACCGCGAGACAACGATACGAGACCCGATTGCACGATTTCGCGGATGCCATAGGGCTCCAGCACCCGCAGTAGCGCATCGAACTTGGCCGGGGTTCCGGTGGCCTCGATGATCAGCGACTCCGGAGAAACGTCGATCACCCGGGCGCGGAACAGGTTCACCGCCTCCACGATCTGTCCACGCGTGCCGGCGTCAGCACGGACTTTGATCAGTGCGATCTCGCGGGAGACGGAGTTGTCCTCCTCCTGCTCGACGATCTTGATGACGTTGATCAGCTTGTTGAGCTGCTTGGTGATCTGCTCCAGCGGGGTGTCCTCCACCGAAACCACGATCGTCATGCGCGACATGTTCTTGGTCTCGGTGGCGCCGACGGCCAGTGACTCGATGTTGAAGCCGCGCCGGGAGAACAGCGCCGCCACGCGCGCCAGCACACCGGGCTTGTCTTCGACCAGCACCGAGAGCGTGTGGGTCTTCCAACCTGTCGCCATCACGCGTGCCCCTCGTTGTTCTCGTCGTCGAACAGCGGCCGGATGCCACGTGCCGCCTGGATCTCGTCGTTGCTGGTGCCGGCGGCCACCATCGGCCACACCTGCGCGTCTGCGCCGACGATGAAGTCGATCACCACCGGCCGGTCGGTGACCGCCCGGGCCGCGTTGATCACCTCTTCGACGTCTTCTTCACGCTCGCAACGTAATCCGACACAGCCCAGGGCCTCGGCCAGCATCACGAAGTCGGGGATGCGGCGCGAGTGGGTGGCCAGGTCGGTCTGGCTGTAGCGCTCTCCGTAGAACAGCGTCTGCCATTGCCGCACCATGCCCAAGTTGCCGTTGTTGATCAACGCCACTTTGATCGGGATGCCCTCGATCGCGCAGGTGGCCAACTCCTGGTTGGTCATCTGGAAGCAGCCGTCGCCGTCGATCGCCCACACCTCGGCGTCCGGGCGGCCCATCTTGGCGCCCATGGCCGCCGGGATCGCAAAGCCCATGGTGCCCAATCCCCCGGAGTTCAGCCAGGTGCGCGGCTTCTCGTACTTCACGAACTGCGCGGCCCACATCTGGTGCTGGCCGACGCCGGCAACGTAGAGCGCGTCGGGCCCGGCGATGCGGCCCAGCGTCTCGATCACCAGCTCCGGCGACAGGCTGCCGTCGCTTTGCGGCCCATAGCTCAGCGGGTAGGTGGAACGCACCCCGTCGAGGTAGGTCCACCAGTCGGTCAGATCCAACGACAGCTTCTCGTGTCGAAGCGCCTCGAGCAGCTCGGTGATGACGGCCTTGACGTCACCGACGATCGGGACGTCGACGTGCCGGTTCTTGCCGATCTCGGCGGGATCGATGTCGGCGTGAATCACCTTGGCGTCCGGGGCGAACGAGTCCAGTTGGCCGGTGACCCGGTCGTCGAATCGGGCACCCAGGGTGATCAGCAGATCCGAGCGCTGCAGCCCGGCCACCGCCGCCACCGTGCCGTGCATGCCGGGCATGCCCAGGTGCTGACGGTGACTGTCCGGGAACGCACCGCGGGCCATCAAGGTGGTGACCACCGGGATGCCGGTGAGCTCGGCCAGCTCGGCCAGTTCCCCGCAGGCCTCCCCACGGATCACGCCGCCACCGACATAGAGCACCGGCCGGCTGGCGGCCGCGATCAGTTTGGCGGCTTCGCGGACCTGCCGGTTGTGCGGCTTGGTGGTGGGCTTGTAGCCGGGCAGGTCCAACCGAGGCGGCCAGGCGAAGGTGCACTGGCCCTGCAGCACGTCCTTGGGGATATCAACGAGAACTGCGCCAGGTCGTCCGCTTGCCGCGATGTGGAAGGCCTCGGCCAACGCGCGCGGGATGTCGTCACCGTTGCGCACCAGGAAGTTGTGCTTGGTGATCGGCATGGTGATGCCGGAGATATCGGCCTCCTGGAAGGCGTCGGTGCCGATCAGTTGGCGGCCGACCTGGCCGGTGATCGCGACCACCGGGATGGAGTCCATCTGCGCGTCGGCCAGCGGAGTCACCAGGTTGGTGGCGCCGGGACCGGAGGTGGCCATGCAGACCCCGACCCGTCCGGTGGCGTGCGCGTAGCCGCTGGCCGCGTGCCCGGCGCCCTGCTCGTGGCGGACCAGCACGTGGCGCAGCTTCTTCGAGTCGAACAGCGGGTCGTAGACCGGCAGAACCGCGCCGCCGGGGATGCCGAAGATCACGTCAACGTCGAGTTCTTCCAGTGACCGGATCACCGATTGGGCACCGGTCATCTGCTCCGGCGGGACCCGCTTGGCGGGTGGTTTGGCCTTGTCTGAAGCTGCGTCCGAGGCCGAAGCCCCGTTGGCGGCTTGAGACGGTGCCGACCGCTCCGGCGGTCGCGTGGTGGGTGCGCTCACGGTTTCCTCTTCAATTCCTCTGGTGCTATAGAACTGGTGGCAACAAAAAACCCCCGCCAGCTCAGCTGCTGCACGAGGGTTGCGCGTCGGTGTTGGAAGTTCAGGCAACAACCAACGCGCAGTGGGCTACTACGAGCATGCCGTTGTCCATAGCAGACGACGGTAGCCGCTGGACCGAGCGTGCGTCAAATGAGCGAGCGCTCAGTTCAGGTGGTCGACCAGGGAACCCTGCTCGCCGAACAGCTCGGCCTCCCAGTGCTGCAGCAGCGCTGTGTTGTCTTGGTCGTCGGGATGGAATCCCGGGCGCATGTACTCGGCCAGCCGGCTGAAGACGGCGCGGGTCAAAAACGGCGATCGCCGCAGGGCCGCAAAGCTGCGGACGGTTCGCACCGGGTTGTAGGCAGCCCGGTCTGCGAAGAGCGAGATGATGGTGTTCGCCACGACGGCAAGGGAAAGGTGAACCGGATCACCTTCATCACCTTGATCCGGCGGGCCTCATCGCCTCCGACCGACCGATAGACATCGAACGCCACCGAGCGGTGCTCGGATTCCTCGATGGCATGCCACAACAGCATGGACCGTACTTCGGTCGTGCCGAGCAGGGCCTGGGCCCGCTCGTCCGAGAGCAGGGTCTCAGCGAAGACAGCGGTGAAATGCTCGAGCGCGGCGGTGATCGCCAGGCAGGTCAGCGGGGAGAACCGTGCTTCGATGGCCTTCTGGCGGCGGTTCACCAGCCGGTCGATCCTGCGGGTCGGGTAACCCATCTCGTGCAGGCGCTCATTGAGCGCACGGTGCTCACGCCCGTGGGTGACCTCCTGGCCAATGAATCCCTTGACCTGGTCTTTGAGTTCGGGGTCGGTGATCTGGTCGGCGTAGCGACGCACCGAACGGATGAAGAAGTCCTCGCCCTCCGGGAACACCGCCGACAGGTGCGCGATCAAGTGGCTCATCACCAGGTCGCCCTGAACGAAGTGGCGGTCCAGGGCCGCCACCGGGTAGTTGAACCGGATGCGACGCGGCTGTACCGCCGGTTGGCGGTTCTCGTTGGCGGTCATGACTCTCTCTCGGGTTGTGGGTCTGCAATGCCGGTCGCCAGCGGCCGAACCAGCATTTTGAAAGTGTCGAGAATGTCGTTGGTGGCCACCGGTTCGTGACCGTCTATCGACCGCGACATCGCCAGGCCGTTCATCAGCACGAAAGCCATTTGCAGGCCGATGCGCGACCGTGGAGCGGCGACAGCGGCCGGGTCGGCCGGGCCGAGCAGTTGGTCGTAAACCCGCTCGCAGGCTTCCGCGAACTGCCGATCGGTTTCGATGACCGCCGGCGCCAGCTCCCGGTCGGTGCGCGCCGCCACCCACAGTTCGTGCGTTGCGGTGAAGGTCGGACCGGAATACATCGACCACAGCAGGTCGAAAGCCTCATCGAGCTTGTCGGCGGACGGATCAAGCCCGGCCATCAACACCTCGAACTCTTCGATGCGGCGATTCAGGGAGAACTCGATGGCGGCGGTCAGCAGCCCGACCTTCGTCGGGAAATGTCCCTGCAGCGCCCCGACCGAGACGCCGGCGCGGCGGGCGACCTCGGTGGTGGTGGTTCCCTTGAAACCGACTTCCACCAGCGCGTCGAGCGTCGCGTTGAGCAGCGCATGCCGGGTTTCGGCAGTGCGCTCCGCCTGGGTCCGGCGGGGCTTTGTCGGCGACACGCGACAATCATGCAATACATAAAATAAGTAGTCAATATTTATTTTTACCGGGCGCTGCGTACCACCGACCGGTCCGCCGACGCCGGCGGTGACATCATGCGGGGGTGGCATCTCCCTCCCCCGATCCCGCACCTCTGGTGATCCGCATCTCGCCGATGGCCCACTTCGCGGTCGGCTTCCTGGCTCTCGGCCTGCTGATTCCCGTGTCGACGTGGGCATTCACCGCGCCCCTGCTGGCGCTGCCGATCCTGCTCTCGGTACTGATCGCTCGATGGCGAACTGTGGCCGACGCTCAGCAGATCACCGTGCGAACCCTGGTCGGCAGCCGTTCGATGGGTTGGGACGACATCGACGGTCTGGGATTCACCCGCGGATCATGGGCACGGGCCCACCTGCGCGACGGTGAGGTGGTGCGGCTGCCCGCGGTGAGTTTTGCCACCCTGCCGCTACTGACCGAGGCCAGCGGTGGGCGCGTGCCCAACCCGTATCGCTGAATCGGTTGTAAACGGCGACGGCGACGCGCCTCCGGGCTAACCCAGCGGGTTGGCCCCGTTGAGGAACACCCACATCGCGATGCCGCCGGCGATTCCGAGCACCAGCGCCGCGATGGATCCGATAAAAGGCCGCCGAGCCCAGCCGCGGTCGCCGTCGAGGCCGTACCGCCCGGGTCCGACCAGCACGATCGCCACCGCCACCACGATCAGAATGACGTCGTATTCGTGCCCGTCGGGCAGGAACAGGTCGAATCGGCCCTGGCTGTGCGATGCGACACCGGCGAGTACGCCGTTGATGAAGTACGCCAGCGCGCCGGCCGCGGCCAGCGGGGTGAACAGTCCGAGCACCAGCAGCAGGCCGGCGGCGATCTGCCCGCCGCCCGCTGCGTAGGTCAGGATGTCGGCGTGTTGGTAGCCGGCCGCGGCGATGGAACCCTTGAAGTCGGTCAGCCCCTGACCACCCCACCACCCGAACAGTTGACGCAGCCCGTGGGCCACCAACAGCACACCGAGTCCCAGCCGCAGAACCAGCAGGCCGAGATCTTGGGTGCCGCGCCGGTCCAGCGCCCGGAACGGCTCGTCAGCGTCGGCGTCGCCGCCGATGGCAACTCCGACGCGACCGGGGCCGGGCTGCGGCTCGGCGTAGGGCAGCGGGTGGTAGCCGGTGCCTACCGGCCGAACACCGGTGGGGTCGTAAGCCGGAATGGCCGCGGTCTCGAAATCGCCGGTATAAGTCGGTGACGGCATGTCGTCCTCCGGATCTACCAGACGTGCCGACTTGGGACGTCCTTTTCCTGCGTCGGCAGTCTCACCCGGCCGACGCCAGTGTGAGCCCTCACCATGACTGGTCACCCTGCCAGAGTAAGGGCAACCCCGGCGGGATTGGGGATTTGAACGGCTTCGTTAGCGAATCGAATCCGGCCCGGTGCAGCACTGCGGTGGGCGTCGTGGCGAAACCCGACCCGGTGTCCGTAACCTGACGGGCATGCGGATGCGCGGCGTGGTTCACCGGGTGCCTGTCGTACTGTGCGCGGCACTCCTGGTTCTGACGGGCTGCGCACACTTCGATGACGCTCAGTCTCAACCATTCACCACCGTGCCGCGGCGCGGAATGGCGCCGCCCACGACTCCGCCACCGCCGCCACCGCTGCCCGCCAACCCGTTCCCGAAACAGTGCCCGGCACCCGGGGTGATGCAGGGCTGCCTCGAGAGCACCAGCGGCCTGATCATGCACGGCGACAGCAAATCGGCTTTGGTCGCCGAACGGACGACCGGTGCGGTCAAGGAAGTTTCACTGTCCGCCGAACCCAAGGTGAAGACCCTCATCGGCGTCGACCCGTCCGGGGACGGCGGCCTGATGGACATCGTGCTGTCACCCACCTATACGCAGGACCGGTTGATGTACGCCTACATCAGCACACCCTCCGACAACCGGGTGATCCGGATCGCCGACGGTGACGTCCCCAAGGACATCCTTACCGGCATCCCTAAGGGCGCGAGCGGCAACACCGGCGCGCTGATCTTCACCAGCCCGACCACCCTGGTGGTGCTGACCGGCGATGCGGGCAATCCCGCCGCGGCCGCCGATCCCGGTTCGACGGCCGGCAAAGTGCTGCGCATCGAGCAACCCACCACCATCGGCCAAGCCGCGCCCACCACCGCACTGAGCGGGATGGGCGCCGGCGGCGGGTTGTGCATCGACCACGTCGACGGCTCGCTCTACGTCACCGACCGAACGCCGAGCGGCGACCGGTTGCAACGCATCACCAAGGATTCCCGGGTGTCGACCGTGTGGACGTGGCCGGATAAGCCCGGCGTCGCCGGTTGCGCCGCGATGGACGGCATCGTGCTGGTCAACCTGGTCAACACCAAGCAGACGGTGGCCGTGCGACTGGCCGCGGGCACCGGATCGGTCACCAGCGAACCCGAGGTCATGCGCCAGGACACCCACGGCCACGTCTGGGCGGTCAAGATGTCGCCCGACGGCAACGTCTGGGGCGCGACGGTGAATAAGACCGCCGGGGATGCCGAGAAGCTCGATGACGTGGTCTTCCCGCTGTTCCCGTCTGGCGGCGGGTTCCCGCGCGCCAACGACGACAAAGACTGACCGGCCTCCCGCGTGAGTGGGCGCCGGTTTCGGCGCACATCCGTGGTGTTTTCGACGGCTCAACATTGTAATTAACTGTGCGCCCCTCAGCCTCACTCGAGGCGGTCGCGGTCGCCCCCGCGGCCCGACGGCTCCTAGACGTCACTTTGGTTCACTCCAGCCCGCCACTCTTCCGCTCCAGGCCAACTACGTTTCTGTGAATTCCCTACCAATTCGCCGCCAGGCCTCCGCATAATGCCAGCTCATATCAGCAGAATATGGCCTGAGCTTGGACTTTGTTAGCTGAGATTCTTGTTTACACCTAACCTACTTTCAAGTAGCTTTGCGACGCCGTGGCACCCGTCACGCATACGCAATTAGGAGACCAATGCAACACTTCGCCCCCGCTCCCTGGGTCGCAGCAGGCGTCGCTCTCATCGGCGCCGGCGCCATCGCCGCCACCCCGGTCGCAGTATCGCTGCCCGCGCCGACCGGCACGCGCGCTGCCGCTGTGGCGCTGACCGCCGGCGTCGACCCGTTCACCGCGTGGCAGGACGTGTTCACCACCGCCAAGGACAACGCCAGCACGCTATGGGACCACATGTCCGCGGTGCCGGGCGTGGCCGCCCAGCAGCTGATCGCCGACTTCATGAATGGCACGTCGATCGACCCGCAGGCGGTCTTGGAGGCGATCGTGCAGCCCAACATGGCGACCGACCTGCCGATGTCACCGCTGCTGCTGAGCAACGACGCGCTGCAGGCATTGATCACGCTGGTGATGCCTCAGTTCATGCCCGACGACTTCCCCCTCACCACCGACGAGCTCACGCCGATTCTGTCCGTCCTGGCCTCACCGCTCAGCGGGGTACTGATCGGTGCCCTCGCCCCGTCCATCAGCCCGCTGGTGGCGCTGGGCAACAGCATCAGCGAGATCAGCGCCGCGCTGACCGGCGACAACCCGGACTGGACCGCGGCACTGCAGGAAGCGGCCAACATCCCGGCCAACATGGTCGGTGGGCTCCTCAACGGGGCCACCCTCAATCTGGACGCGTTGCTGCCGACCCTGACCGAGGCCGGTCTGCTGCCGGCAGACCTGGACGTCACCGCGCTCAGCTACACCTTCGGCGGACTGCTGTCGCCCGGCGTCACCGGCACCGACGTCGAGGGCTTCGTCAAGGAGATCTCCGACGGCAGCTCCCCCGGCATCGGAGGCTCGATCATCAACGGCCTGGGACTCACCACCGGCCTCATGGGTTTCCCGCTGGTGGTCGAGGGCCAAGGTGTCGGGCTGCTGGGCGCGTGGCAGAGCCTGCAGGAGATCATCGCCATGGCGCTGGGTTGGGACGGCGTGGGCAGTCCGTTGAGCGACGGCGCCGACACGATGGCCTCGCTGGCGACCGACATCTTCGCCATGTCCGGGTAGAACCCTGCAATGCAGAAGTGGCCCCCTTCACCGCGAAGGGGGCCACTTCGACATTTCCGCGTCAGTGCAGTGGATGGGCGAGCAATAACTCGCAGTTGCGATCCGCCACGGCACCCAGGCGGGCATCTTTGCGATGCAGATCGTTGTAGGACAGCTCGCGATACAGGCTCGCCAGACCGGTGGGAGTGAGGTCGCTCGGATCTGCGGTGAACGGTGCCTGGGCCTCGACCAGCGGGGTGAACAGGCTCAGCGTGCCGTCGCGATTGTCGGTGACTTCGATGATCCTGGCCAGCTGCGGGTAGTCGATATGGCTGGCCGTGTTGATCTCCCAAAAGCTCTGCTTCGGGGTGGCCCCCTTGTGGGGAATCATCTCGTTGGTGTGAGTGTGCCCGTTGACCCACGCGATCACATTCGGCCGCTCCAACAGCGCCGCAACGAGCGCCGCACCGGTATACACCTTCTCCCCGGGATGATTCGGATCCGGCAGGCCGAAGTTCATCGTCCGCGAGGTGTGGTGGCTGAACAGAATCACCAGTTGGTCCGGATGCGCGTCGATCTCGCCGAGAACGAACATCAGCTGGCTTTCGTTGATCGATCCTGTCGCCAAGCCGAAATCGTTGGTGGTGTTCATCGCAATACCGAGCACACCGGGCGCGACCTGGAAGGTGTACCAGGTGGGCCCGTCCGGATCGGTGAAACCATGCCCGACCGGACCGGGACCGGTGGCGGCGGGCTCGAAGTGCCGACGAACAAACTGGCTCAACGTGAATGGCAACCGCCGCTGGTCCACTGTCGAGGGCAGGAAGGGGCCGCCGGACTTGAGCTGCAGCAGGATCGGGCCGAGCTGCGAGGGATCGGCGCACAGCGCCTTGGCGATGGCGATCGCCGAGGGATCGGTATGTGGCAGGTCGAATTTGATCGGCGAGGTGTACATCCAATCCAGCAGGCCGTTGGGGACGGTGCCGAGCAGCTGCTCGTCGTGGTTACCGACCACCGAGTACCAGGGCATCCGCAGACCCGGGCTGACGTGTGCGGAGATCGCGGCAGACAGAAAGCCGGGAATCTGCTGAAATCCCTTGCCCTTGTAGCTGTCCCAGTAGGGCGACTCGGCCAGCCAGTAATCCGACGAGCCGTGTACCTGGACCCCCTCATAGCGATTCAGGGCACCGGTGTTGGGGATGATCGAGCCCCCAGACATCACGGTCAGAAACCAGTCGAGTTCGATCAGCTCGCGGTTGTCGGTGTTGTCGCCTGTGCAGACCAAGCAATCGAATGGTCGCCCGGTGAACGGCCCGCCGGGAAGCGCGTTAAGTTGCTTCACCAGCGAGACCGCGCCCTGGGTGGTCAATGTCTCATGCGGCCGGTAGGCCGACGAGATGAACGGGTGGACGAACTCGAACCGGGCTGGACTCTGCGCGTCCGTGAGGTGCAGATCGGTGACCTGAACGAACGACGTCAACGCGGTGCGGGCCATCTCTCGCGCGGGGCCCGCGGTGGCCAGCTCCTGGCGGATGTACAACGGCCAACCGCTGCCGGCGACCAGCGGCCGGTATCCACCCGCTTGCGCCATGCCCGGAGTGCTGACCACGTCCAAGGTGGTGCCGGTTGGATTCGACGCCAGCAGCGCCGCCGGCTCGGCATGCGCCCAGCGAGAACCCATACCTGCGACCGCGGTCGCGGCCAGTCCGGCCTGAAGAAAACTACGGCGGGACAGACTCACTAGACGGGCACCGAATTCATCCGCGGTCGCGACACGATTGAGCGCATGACGCGACACGCTATGAAATCACCAAGAAAACAGCCATGGGAGTAATGGATTTGTCTCAGGTTTGAGGCCCGCTCGGCCCCGTCCCGTTTTAATCTGGTGATTAACGACCGTCCAAGAAATGTCGGACAAACTGGCCCGGCAGGCCGTGCTCGCCGGCTTCATGAATCACAGCAGCCTGTTTCAGACGCTGACCGACCCGACCATCCTGCCGGGCATCGCCGAATCCCTCGGTCTGGACGAGAGTGCGGTGCCCCTGTTAGCGGCAGTGCTGAACTTCGCTGGTTCCCCGCTGAGCGGTATCGTCATCGGTCAGGTCGGCACCATGCTCAGCCCGGTGCTGCAGTTCCACGAGGACCTCGCCGACATCTCCACGGCGCTGACCGGTGGTGAACCGGACTGGGATGCGGCGCTGCAGAATGTGGCCGACATACCGGCCAACCTCGTCAATGCCTACCTCAACGGCTACGGCGAGGTCGACCTGATGCCGATCCTGGACCAGCTGGGGACCACCCTGCCGCTGCTCGACCTACCCACATACATCACCGAGCTGAATCTGAACGTGGGCGGGCTGCTCAGCGCGGGTGGCTCGATCTTCGATGCCATCGGCATGGGCACCGGAACCGATGCGCTGGGCGAGCCGATGGATCTTTTCGACCTGCCGGGAATCGCGGTCGGGCCGATCGCCTCCATGGTGGCGTTCTCCCAGTCCATCGCGATGGCCCTCGGCTGGGACGGCGCCAGCGACATCCTGAACGGGCTTCTCTGACATTCGCTCAACCGCACCGTGTGGCTCCGCCGGGGCCGCACGGTGCGGTTTTCTTTTCGCCAGCCGCTGCGGTCAGCGCCGCCGGGTCAGCGCCAGCCAATACCAATCGGTTCTCACAGAAGTATTACTGACTCCGCCCGGACGCCTTAAATATCGGCCTTACCTTGGGTTTCAACGGGTCGAAAGCAGTGACTCACACAGCACGTCACCGCCGCCGAATACTCACCCGACGAGCGAAAGGATGAACACGCAATGTTGATCGACTTTCGGTGGCTGCAGTTCATTTTCGACCACCGCGCCCACCAAGGTTCCCGGCACCTGCCGCAGACTCGCGGCGCCATCGCCGGCTGAGACAGCCGGGAACTATCCGCCGCAGGCGGCCAACACCAGTTCTCGCACCCGGGCGGCATCGGCCTGACCCTTGGTGGCCTTCATGACCGCACCGACGATGGCGCCGGCAGCCTGCACCTTGCCACCCCGAATCTTCTCGGCGACATCAGGATTGGCAGCCAGGGCTTCGTCGATCGCCGCCTGGATCACCGAGTCGTCACGCACCACGACCAGGCCTCGGTCGGCCATCACCTGGGCGGGCTCCCCCTCGCCGGCGAGCACCCCTTCGACCACCTGCCGGGCCAACTTGTTGGACAGCTCGCCGGATTCCACCAGCGCCACCACGGCAGCCACCTGCATGGGCGTGATAGCCAGCGCGTCGAGTTCGACACCGGCCTCGTTGGCCTTCTGCACCAGGAAGTTTCCCCACCAGGCCCGGGCCGCCTCGCTGGATGCTCCGGCCGACACGGTGGCGGCCACCAACTCAACCGCCCCCGCGTTGACCAGGTCGCGCATCACCTCGTCGGAGACGCCCCACTGCTCCTGGATCTTCTTGCGGGCCAGCCACGGCAGTTCCGGGATGGTCTCCCGTAGTTCGGCGACCAGCTCCACCGATGGCGCCACCGGCTCCAGATCGGGTTCAGGAAAGTAGCGGTAATCCTCCGCGGTCTCCTTGGCCCGGCCCGGGCTCGTGTAGCCGGCTTCGTGGAAGTGCCGGGTCTCCTGAACGACCGTGCCCCCTGCGGTCAACACCGCGCCCTGGCGTCGCATCTCGTAGCTCACCGCCACCTCGACACTCTTGAGGGAGTTGACGTTCTTGGTCTCGGTCCGGGTGCCGAATTCAGCTGCGCCGGTGGGCTTCAGCGATACGTTGGCGTCGCAGCGCATCGAACCCTGGTCCATCCGCACGTCAGAAACATCTAAGGCCCGCAGCAGATCCCGCAACGCGGTCACATAAGCCCGAGCGATCTGCGGTGCACGTTCCGCGGCACCGGTGATCGGTTTGGTGACGATCTCGATCAGCGGCACGCCGGCCCGGTTGTAGTCGACCAGAGATTCGCTGGCGCCCTCGATGCGACCGGTATCGCTGCCGACGTGGGTGAGCTTGCCGGTGTCCTCCTCCATGTGGGCGCGCTCGATGTCCACCCGCCACACCGACCCGTCCTCCAGCGGCACATCCAAGTAACCGTTGAATGCGATCGGTTCGTCGTACTGAGAGATCTGGTAGTTCTTCGGCTGGTCGGGATAGAAGTAGTTCTTGCGGGCGAACCGGCACCAGGAGGCGATGTCGCAGTTGAGCGCCAACCCGATCCGGATCGCCGATTCGACCGCGGTGGCATTGAGCACCGGCAGCGAGCCGGGCAGGCCCAGACACACCGGACACACTTGGGTGTTCGGCTCGGCGCCGAACGCCGTCGAGCATCCGCAGAACATCTTGGTGGCCGTGGACAGCTCGACGTGCACTTCCAGGCCCAGGACCGGGTCGTAGCGGGCGACGACGTCGTCGTAATCGAGCAGTTCAGCGACAGCAGCGGTCATGGCGCAAAGTCTAGGTGACCCCGTCAGCCGGTCCTTGATCACACCGGCCAGTCCTCCATCCGGTAGGCGGCGTCGAAGAACATCCATTCGTAGCGCGCGGCGGTGTGGAGATGCCGGCGCATCAGCTCCCACTCCGCAGCCGGCACATGTGCGCCGATCCGATCGGTAACGGCCAGTACGGCCTCGACCACCGCCTGGTACTCCTGGCCCGCGTAGCTGTCGATCCAGCGCTGGAACAGTGGCTCCGGCGAACCGTGGCGCTGCAGGTGCTCCCCCACCCGGGCATAGATCCAATAGCAGGGCAGCACGGCGGCGACGGCCTCGGCGTAGGAGCCTGATGCGGTGATCGCCAGCAGGTAGCTGGTGTAGGCCTGGGTCGTCGGGGCGATCGGCAGTGCCGCGGCAGCATCAACGTCGAGGCCCAGATCGGCCAGCAGCCCGGCATGCAGTTCCGCTTCGGCGGTGATCGCCGCGCCGGCGTGCTCGGCGAACATGGTCAGCTCCGATGCGATCGGCGCCTTGGCCGCACACCTCGCCAACGCCTGGGCGTACCCGCGCAGGTAGTGCCCGTCCTGCACGAGGTAGTAGCGAAACTGGTTGCGCCCCAGGGTCCCCTTGGTCAGCCCGGTGACGAACGGGTGCTCGCAGATCTGCCGGTAGATGCCGTCGATGTGCGCCCACAGCCGCTCACGGTTCCGCTCGGTCATACCTCACGGTAGGTGACACCGCCCTAGACTGAGCCACATGCCCGACCGCAACGTACTGGGCGGCCCGCTGGAGCCGTGCGGCAGCGACCCGATCACCGGCTTCTACCGCGACGGCTGCTGCTCGTCAGGTCCCGAGGACATTGGCCTGCATACGATTTGCGCCGTCGTCACCGGCGAGTTCCTGGAACACCAGCGCGCTATCGGCAACGACCTGTCCACACCGATGCCGGCCTACCGATTCCCGGGGCTGACGCCCGGAGATCGCTGGTGCGTCACCGCGTTGAACTGGCTGCGAGCCCACCGCGACGGCTGCGCCGCACCGGTGGTGCTGGCCGCGACCCACGAACGCACGCTGGACGTGGTCAGCCTCGAGGTACTGGCGGACTACGCCGTCGACGTGCCCGATGACCCCAGCGACCTGTGACCGCTACCGGCCACTTGACCGAGCCGGCGATCAGGGTCCCAGTGTTACGCCGACGCCGGAGTTGCTCTGTTCGCGATGTCTTTCGTACCAGACGAATTCGTCGACCAGCGGGCCATCCTCCGGGCAGTCGGCTATGACTGACCCGGCCAGCAGTCGCCCCGTCTGGTCTGCGGGCATGCCACTGGTCGCCAGAATGTGGCTGACCGCGTGCTTGACGCCCGCCAGATTCGGCTGGTCGTTGATGAAGGCGCACACATCGCCACCGTGATCGGTGATGTAATCGCCGATCAGGTCACCGCTGGCGTGGGCCGGTATCGACGGCACAAGCCCCATCGGCAGACCGCACAACACCGCGGCAGACAACACCATCGTTCTCATATCCCACCCCCAGCCTTGATCCATCAGGCAACACGAAGCACAACCTCACCATTGTGAAGCCCTTTCGCGACGTTGTCACGCCACGCGCGAGTCAGCCGAAGAACGCGGCCGCATCGTCGTAGCGGCTCTGCGGCACCACTTTGAGCTGTCGGACCGCGTCGGCCAACGCCACCCTGCCGATCTCCTGACCACGCAGCGACACCATCATTCCGTATTCGCCGGCGTGGGCGGCGTCAGCGGCGTTGACGCCGAAGCGCGTTGCCAGCACGCGGTCGTAAGCGGTCGGGGTGCCGCCACGCTGCACATGGCCCAGCACCGTAGTGCGGACTTCCTTCTTGACCCGCTTCTCGATTTCGACAGCCAGCTGGGCGGCGACACCGGTGAACCTCTCGTGGCCGAACTCGTCGACGCCGCCGGCCCGCAGCTCCATCGAACCGGCAGCCGGTTTGGCCCCTTCGGCGACAACACAGATGAAGTGCGACGACCCGTGCTGGAAGCGCTGCTTGACCAGCCGACAGACCTCTTCGACATCGAAGGGCTGTTCGGGAATCAATGTCATGTGCGCGCCGGTGGCCAGGCCGGCGTTGAGCGCGATCCAGCCGGCGTGACGGCCCATCACCTCGACCAGCATGACCCGCTGGTGAGATTCGGCGGTGGAGTGCAGCCGGTCGATTGCATCGGAGGCGACCTGCAGAGCGGTGTCGTGGCCGAAAGTGACGTCGGTGCAGTCGATGTCGTTGTCGATGGTCTTAGGCACCCCGACCACCGGGACGTTCTCCTGCGACAGCCAGTGCGCCGCAGTCAAGGTGCCCTCACCGCCAATAGGGATAAGGACATCGATGCCGTTGTCATCCAGGGTCTGCTTCACCTGAGCCAGGCCGGCGCGCAACTTGTCCGGGTTTACCCGGGCGGTCCCGAGCATGGTGCCGCCTTTGGCCAACAGGCGGTCGTTGCGGTCGTCGTTGGCCAACTGGACGCGCCGGTTCTCCAACAGGCCGCGCCAGCCGTCTTGGAACCCGACCACCGTGGAGCCGTAGCGGGAGTCGCAGGTGCGCACCACCGCCCTGATCACCGCGTTCAACCCGGGACAGTCACCGCCGCCGGTGAGTACTCCGATCCGCATGTCCCCATCTTGCCGGGTGCCACGTGCCGCCGGGGAGCGGACGCCGAATCGGACAGAACGTGCACGGCCCGCGCCAGGGGGCATGTTGGGGTCCCGTCGGCGCCGCCACCGGCGGCTACCAGCTCGACCTTGGCCGGCTGCTCAGCCAGGAAGGCTCACCGTTCAACTCGATCGGCTGGGACGACCTCGGTAACCAACTCGCGGATCTGGCCAGTCAGTTCTGACCAGCCCCGGCCGCCTAGATCGCGCTGGCAAGCACCCCGCGGGCGGCCTCGTAGGCCGCGCCCACCCGGTACAGCCGGTCATCGGCCAGCGCCGGCGCCATGATCTGCAGGCCCACCGGCAGCCCGTCGTCGCCGGAAAGCCCGGACGGCACCGACATCCCGCAGTGTCCGGCCAGGTTCAGCGGCAGCGTGCACAAGTCGAAGAGGTACATCGCCAACGGGTCGTCGACCTTCTCCCCAAGCCGGAACGCCGTGGTGGGCGTTGTCGGCGAGACCAGTACGTCCACGCTCTTGTACGCCTCGTCGAGATCGCGGGCGATCAGCGTGCGCACCTTCTGTGCCTGGTTGTAGTAGGCGTCGTAGTAGCCCGCCGACAGCGCATAGGTGCCGAGCATGATGCGGCGCTTGACCTCCGGGCCGAAGCCGGCCGCCCGGGTCAGCGCCATCACCTCCTCGGCGCTGTGCGTGCCGTCGTCGCCGACTCGCAACCCGAACCGCATCGCATCGAAGCGGGCCAGGTTGGATGACACCTCCGAGGGCAGGATCAGGTAGTAGGCGCTCAGCGAGTAGTCGAAGTGGGGGCAGTCCACCTCGGAGATCTGCGCGCCCAGCGCTTTCAACTGTTCGACGGCGGCATTGAACGAGGCCAGCACGCCCGGCTGGTAGCCCTCGCCGCTGTGCAGCTGACGCACCACCCCGATCCGCACGCCCGCCAGATCACCGGTGGCCCCGGCGCGGGCGGCACCCACGACGTCGGGCACCGCTACATCCAGGGAGGTGGAGTCGCGCCGGTCATACCCGGCGATCACCGAGTGCAGCAGCGCGGTGTCGGCCACGGTGCGTGCACACGGTCCACCCTGGTCCAGCGAGGACGCGCACGCCACCAACCCGTAGCGACTCACGGTGCCGTAAGTGGGTTTGACGCCGACCGTCGCGGTCAGCGCGGCCGGCTGGCGGATCGAGCCGCCGGTGTCGGTGCCGATGGCCAATGGCGCCTGGAATGCGGCCAGTGCCGCGGCACTGCCGCCGCCGGAGCCGCCCGGCACCCGCTCGACGTCCCACGGGTTGCGGGTCGGACCGTAGGCGGAGTTCTCCGTCGACGAGCCCATCGCGAACTCGTCCATGTTGGTCTTGCCCAGGATCGGGATTCCCGCTGCGCGCAGTCGCGCGGTGACGGTCGCGTCGTAGGGGGCCCGCCAGCCTTCCAGGATCTTCGATCCGCAGGTGGTGGGCGCGTCGACGGTGGTGAACACGTCTTTGAGTGCCAACGGGACTCCGGCCAGCGCCGACGGCGCCTCGCCGGCGGCGATCGCCTTGTCGGCGGCCTCCGCTGCGGCCAGGGCCTCCTCGGCGCCGACGTGCAGGAAGGCTCCGTACCGATCGTCGGTGGCCGCGATCTGGTCGAGGTGGGCGCGGGTGACCTCGACCGAGGACACCTCGCGGGCGGCGATCTTGGCCGCCAGGGTGGCCGCGTCGGACCGGATCAGCTCACTCACTGGCTCTCCCCCAGGATCTGCGGCACCGCAAAGCGGCCGTCTTCGGCGCGCGGTGCGGCGGCCAGCGCTTGGTCCTGGGTCAGCCCGTCGGCGATCTCGTCGGGCCGGGTGACGTTGACGGCCTTAAGCGGGTTGTCGGTCGCCTCGACGCCGGTGACGTCGACGGCCTGAATCGTGCTGACATGGGTCAGGATCGCATCAAGCTGGCCGGCAAATCCGTCCAACTCGGCGTCGGTCAGCGCCAGCCGGGCCAATCGGGCCAGGTGAGCTACATCGTCACGGGAGATCTGGGACACGGGTGAAAAGCCTAGCGTCGGTCGCAAGCGCGGCGAAGCCGGGCGCAGCGGGCCGGCGCCAACGGGACCTGTCGGCCATGCACGTCGACCGTAACGCCAGCGTGCGGTGGCGAACGTGAAGTCAGACTCACTGTCCGCGGGCCACGGGACGCTGTGGGAAGGTTTGCCCATGCCTTCCTATCTGCTGCGCGTCGAACTCGACGACCGCCCCGGCAGCCTGGGGTCGCTTGCCGTGGGTCTGGGCTCGGTGGGCGCCGACATCTTGTCGCTGGACGTTGTGGAACGCGGCAGCGGTTCGGCCATCGACGACCTGGTGGTCGAACTGCCACAGGGATCGATGCCCGATGTGCTGATCACCGCCGCCGAGCGGTTGCCCGGGGTTCGGGTGCACAGCATTCGTCCGCACACCGGACTGCTGGATGCGCACCGTGAGCTCGAGCTGATCGACCATGTCGCGGCCGCCGGTGACCGCAGCGCCAAACTGGCGAAGCTGGCCAACGAAACGCCCCGTGTGCTGCGGGTCAGCTGGTGTGCGGTGCTGCGCGCCGAGGGCGCCGACGGTGGGTTCCGCCGGCTCGCCGGCAGCCCGGGGACTCCGGAGACCCAGGTTGAGACGGTGCCGTGGTTGCCGCTCGAACGTGCCACCGCCCTGGACAACACCGCCACGTGGGTGCCCGCGATGTGGCGGGACATGGACGTCGCATTGGCCGCCGCACCGCTGGGCAACCCGCGCACCGCGATTGTGCTCGGACGCACCGGCGGACCGGACTTCCTGCCCGCCGAAGTGGTCCGTCTGGGCTATCTCGCCGGGATCGTGGCCACCCTGCTGCGCTGAGCAGTCGGCGCGCTGTCACCCGCGGCCCGGTTCACTCGGTGTCTTGCGTCGGGGCCCGCAACGCCTTATGCAGCAACAGTCGGGTCTGTGCGATCGCGTCGTCAGGCGCGACGCCACCGCGGGCGATCAACGTTGCAGCGCCCAGAATCTGGACGCCGAAGTTGGTGGCCGCGACGATGGGCGAAATCCGCTGGTCGACTTCGCCGGCCAACTGGGCCCGGTGCACGGCGCCAGCGAGTACCTCCACCGACTGCGCCTCGGCCACCAACCGGCTGGGATCGGCGATCGGGGCAAGAATCAAAACCCGGTAACGACTGGCGACTTCGATCGTCGGCCCGACCAACTCAATGAGGCTCGGCAACACCGGGGCAGACTTTGGCAACGAGTCATAGAGCTCGCGCATTTTCGTGACGGCGACTTGGTGAATGGCGACAACGAGTCGCTCACGGCTCGGGAAATGCCGGTAGAGGGTTCCGCGGTTGAGTTCGGCGGCGTCGGCGATCTCCTGCATGGACGCGTTCGGATCTCCCGCGAGCACTTGGGTAGCCGCCTCGAGAATCCGCAACCGATTCTCGACTACGTCCGATCGCAGGCGGGCCGTATCGACCAACGAACCCCCACGCGCCATGTTGACAGCCTAATCGACGCGTGCCACATTGCCAGCACCAAAATGCAACATATTGTTGCATTTTTTCTTGCGGGTTGGGCGCCGGGCAGATAGGCCAGATACAGCGTGAAAGCAGTTGTGTGCCAGAACGGCACCTTGTCGGTTTCCGACCTTCCGACGCCACGTCCAGGTCGCGGCCAGGTCCGGCTTAGGGTGCTGCGCTGCGGCATCTGCGGGTCTGACCTGCACGCACGGCACCACAGCGACGATCTCGCCGACGTCGCCGCCGAGATGGGGTACCTGGAGGCGATGCGCTCGCACGAGCGCACCGTGTTCGGACACGAATTCTGCGGGGAGATCCTCGAATACGGTCCGCGGTGCAAGAAGCGCGCTCCGATCGGCAGCCGCGTCGTCGCGTTTCCGTTGCGGCGCGCGGGTGAGGGCATACACCCGATCGGACTCTCGGCGTCGGCGCCGGGCGGCTACGCCGAAGAACTGCTCATCGAAGAGTCGCTGATGGTGCGCGTCCCCGATGAGCTCAGCACCGACGTCGCCGCGCTGACCGAACCGATGGCGGTGGGACTGCACGCGGTGCGACGGTCCAAGATCCGGCGCGGCCAGATCGCCGTCGTCGTCGGCGCGGGTCCCATCCGGCTGGCGGTCGTGCTCATGCTCAAGGCCAAGGGTGTTCGCACGGTGATCGCCAGCGACTACAGCGCGGCACGACGCGAGTTGGCCAGAAGATGCGGGGCCGACATCGTCGTCGATCCGGCCACCGAATCGCCCATCGACCACGTCCGGCAACGGCCCGGCTACTTCACCAGTTCCGCGGCCGCGATGCGCCTGCTGCTCCGCGCTACCCAAGCGGCGAACACCCTGCCGGTTCCGCTGTGGCAGACCTGGCGGGCGCTCGAGACCATGGGTGTCGGCCCCAAAGCTCCGGTGATCTTCGAATGTGTTGGGGTCCCCGGGATGCTGAATTCGGTGATCACCTCCGCGCCGATCATGTCGCGCATCATCGCGGCCGGGGTCTGCATGGGCGAGGACCGGCTGCGGCCCGCGATGGCGATCAACAAGGAACTCGACATCCGTTTCGTCGTGGGATACACCCCGGTGGAATTCCGCCAGACCGTGAGAATGCTCGCCAAGAAGAAGGTGGACCCCACGCCGCTGATCACCGCGACGGTATCGCTGGCCGAGGTGGATGCGGCGTTCGAGGCACTGGCCTCCCCCGATGACCACGCGAAGATCCTCATCGACCCGACTTCGTGAGTCGTGGCTTCACAGACCTGCGGTCACCGACGGTGATCAACCCGCCGCGGCAGCCGGGGTCACGGTCACGCTGATGTTGGTGGCTCCGGCATCGGAGGCGATGACGAGCACCGGCGCGTTGGGCGCCGACACGACATGGCCGCCGGTGACGCTGACGTCGTAGCCGTCGGGGTAGATGACTTCCGGCACGGAGATGTTGGACTGCGCACCGGCAGCGAAGACGCCCCCGCCGGCCATGTCGGTCGAGTAACTCAGCTGGAACGTGCCGTTGTCGAACGTCCAGGCAGTCGGGATTCCAGCCACCGCCTGCGGGTAGGGCTCGGCCAACACCGCCAGCTTCGCGGCGTCGATGTTGTCGCCGGTCGGCGGCAGGCTGGTGTCATACACGATCGACTCGGCCTCGCGTGATGTGGCGGTGGTGGTGATGTCGTTCTGGCCGGTGTAGACCCAGGTGGCCCAGCCGTATTGATGTCGCTCGGCGGCATCCAGTACCGCGGTGTGCGCCGCGAGGACGTTGCTGGCGCCGAACCCACCGTAGTCGAAGACCCCGGGCTCGGGCTCGACCGCGGCCCAGATCAAGCCCAGCTGAACGTTGTTGAATCCGTTAGCAGCTAGGAAGGCCGCGTCGTCGTCGCCGAATCCGTTGGCCGACAACTCGTATGGCGCAACCTTGTTCACGTGGTCGAAGCCGTGCAGGATCACGACGCGTCCGTCACTGTCGATCAACCAGGATCCCGCTGTCGAGAACCCACCGCTGCCACCGCCGCTCAGCGGCACACCGGTGCCGAATCGACCGACGTCGCCGTGGGCCCCGAGCAGCAGAGGGCTGCCGTTGCCGCCGGTGCCGCCCAGAGCGGGCAACCGAGTGGCCGTCCCGCCCACGCCACTATTACCGGCATCGCCCCCGTCACCGCCACTGCCGAACAGGCCGACGGCATTACCCCCGTCGCCACCGCGTCCCCCGTCACCTCCATCACCACCGGAACCGCCGGCACCACCGATGCCGAACAGCCAGCCACC
>NZ_UWOA01000041.1:0-46692 GCF_900604305.1 Mycobacterium sp. P7213 | reverse complement strand
GGGTAATTGCCCTGCGCCGGGTAGTCACCGGACGGGGGTGGGTAGTTGCCCTGCGGGGGCGGCGGAAAGTCGGTCATCTCCACCCTTTCGGGTCGTGTCGGTGAACGGTGCAAACGCTACCGCAGGTCGGCCTACGTCAACGCCTTATCGGCGGCGTGGCCCGTCGGACAAAAAGCCCAACAGGTCGTGGCGAGTGATGACCCCCACCGGTTTGCCGTCCTCGACCACCATCACCGCGTCGACCTCGGCCAACGTGGTGGCGGCGACGCCGACAACCTCGCCGGATCCGATCAGCGGCAGCGGCGGTCCCATGTGCTGCGAGACCGCGTCGGCAAGCTTCGCGCGGCCCTCGAACACCGCGGAGAGCAGATCGCGCTCGGACACGCTGCCGGCCACCTCGCCGGCCATCACCGGCGGTTCGGCGCCGACCACGGGCATCTGCGACACCCCGTACTCGCGCAGGATCCCGATGGCGTCGCGCAGGGTCTCGGCCGGGTGGGTGTGCACCAGGTCCGGCAGCACCCCCGACTTGGCCCGCAGCACGTCGGCGACGGTGGGCTGCACCGTCGAACCGTCCAGCCGCGAGCGCAGAAACCCGTAGGACGACATCCAGGAGTCGTTGAACAGCTTCGACATGTAACCGCGGCCGCCGTCGGGCAGCAGGACGACGACAAGCGCGTCGGGGCCGGCTTTGACGGCGGTCTCCACCGCCGCCACCACGGCCATCCCGCAGGAGCCGCCCACCAGCAGCGCCTCCTCCCGGGCCAGGCGCCGGGTCATGTCGAACGAATCCGCGTCGGAGACCGCGATGATGCCGTCGGGGATGCTCGGGTCGTAGGCGGCCGGCCAGAAGTCCTCGCCGACGCCTTCCACCAGATACGGCCGACCGGTGCCGCCGGAGTACACCGAGCCTTCGGGGTCCGCTCCGATGATCTGCACCCGGCCGTCCGACACCTCTTTGAGGTAGCGGCCGGTGCCGGTGATGGTGCCCCCGGTCCCGATCCCGGCGACGAAATGGGTGACCTGGCCGTCGGTGTCGGCCCAGATCTCCGGACCGGTGGTCTCGTAATGACTCTCGGGGCCCGCCGGGTTGGAGTACTGATCCGGTTTCCAGGCGCCGTCGATCTCCTCGACAAGGCGGTTGGAGACGCTGTAGTAGCTGGCCGGGTCGTCCGGCGGTACGGCCGTGGGGCACACCACCACTTCGGCGCCGTAGGCGCGCAACACGTTCTGCTTGTCCTCGCTGACCTTGTCCGGGCAGACGAACACGCACTTGTAGCCGCGGCGCTGGGCCACCAGCGCCAGGCCCACCCCGGTATTGCCGGAGGTGGGTTCGACGATGGTGCCACCGGGCTTGAGCGCTCCACTGGCCTCGGCCGCGTCGATCATCTTGACCGCGATGCGGTCCTTGGAACTCGCGCCGGGGTTGAGGTACTCGACTTTGGCCACCACCCGGCCGGCGCCAGGGGGAACGATCGAATTCAGCTCGACGAGTGGGGTGTTGCCGATGAGGTCACTGATGTGGCTCGCTATCCGCATGCCTGCCATCGTCTCAGGCGGTCGCGCTGCGCGGGCCGGGGCCCGCCTAACCGGTGGCTTCCCGGATGTATTCGCCGATCTGGCGCAACGAGCGGGTGGCTTCCGGCACGAACGGAGCGGCGATCTGGAAGACGTGAATCTGGCCCGGCCACACCCGCAGCTCCACCGGGACACCGGCAGCGGCGAGCACCTTGGCCCCCAGCCGGGCGTCGTGCAGCAGAACCTCGGAGCCGGAGACATGGATCAGGGTGCGCGGAAGTCCGGGCCGGACGTGCTGCAGCGGCTCGAGGACCTCACTGCCGTGGGTGCGGTCACGGCGGGCCGCGCCTTCCACCAGCTCGACCAGCGCGTCAAATGCCTTGGGCGGGAACATCGCCCCGGTGTGGATGTTGGGGTGCGCCTTCTTGGCTTCCTTGGCGATCTCCAGCAGCGGCGACATCGCGACGATCGCCGCCGGCATGTCTTCGTCACCCTCCTCCAACAACCGCTCAGCCAGCGCCAGCGACAGATAGCCGCCCGCCGAGTCGCCGGCCAACACGATCTGATCCGGTTCGTAACCCTGGCGGCGCAGCCAGCGGTAGCCGTCGTAACAGTCGTCAACGGCGTCGGCGATGGAGTATTTGGGGATCATCCGGTACTCCACCACCAGGACCGGGCTGTCGGCGTACTTCGACAACTTGGTGACGAGCCGGCCGTGGGTGTTGGCCCCGCAGGTCAGAAAGGCCCCGCCGTGCATGTAGAGCACCACGCGGCGGGTGCCGTCGGCCGGCAGGACACCGGCGGCGCGCACCATCTGCGCCTTGCAGCGCGGCAACCGGATGGTGGCCCGGATGGTGCCTGGCGCCGGCAACATCGCCTTCGCGGCGAAGTCGAGCAGCCCGAACGGCCACGGCATCCGCGGAAGGTAGCTGCCGACCGAGAGAACCGGCCGAATGGTGGCCCGGGCCGCCAGCCACGCCATCCGCCCCTCGACGCTGGTCGACTCTTCGGAGACCTCGACGGGCAGCCCGTCATGACGGCCATAACGATGGGGTCGCGAACTGGGGTGCAAACGGGTTCGAACACGTAACGAGCTGGGAATTGTGTCGGGTGCGGTCATGATGGACACTCCCTCCAGCCGGCCCGGGCCGGCACAGCCAACGCGGTAACTCGTATCGTCACACGCGAAAAATTGAGAAGAAATCTTATGATCCGTTCCGATACTGCATCGGGTCCGCTTCGTGACCATATTTGTTTGCTGCGCTCAGGTGACACGGGCGTCCTTTCCCTAGAATCACCAACATGGCGATCGGGGCAACGCGACGTTCGGCGGTCACGCTGGCCACTGCGGGCGTGTTCGCTTTCAGCGGCACCCTCTATGTCGGGGTGCGCAATCTTCTGGCCGGCCAAGCCGACCGGGCCCGCCAGACGATCCCCAAGGCATGGGACCTTCCACCCCGTGCCGATGGTTTATACGGTCCCGACGACACCGAAGTTCAGCCCTTTCACCGCGGGGACGACGTCGATCTGCACCTGATGGTGTTCGGCGACTCCACCGCGACGGGCTATGGCTGCCTTTCCGCGGGCGAGGTTCCCGGCGCGCTGATCGCCAGAGCGCTGGCGGAGCGCACCGGCATGCGGATCCGGTTGAGCACCAAGGCAATTGTGGGCGCCACCTCCAAAGGCCTGGCCGGGCAGGTCGACGCGATGTTCGTCGCAGGTCCGCCACCGGACGTGGCGGTGATCATGATCGGCGCCAATGACGTGACCGCACTGCACAGCATCGCCGGCTCGGTGCAGCGGCTACGCGCCGCGGTAAAGCGTCTGCGGGCCAGCGGCGCGGTGGTGATCGTGGGCACCTGCCCCAAGTTCAGGGCGATCAGCGCGATACCGCGGCCGCTGCGCTGGGTCGCCCACGCCCGCGCATGTCAGCTGGCCCGGGCGCAGACCATGGCGGTCAAAGCGACCGGCGGCATCGCCGTGCCCTTCGCCGACTTCCGGGCCCGGGAGTTCCACGACAGTCCCCACCTGCTGTTCGCCGCCGACCAGTACCACCCCTCGGCGGCGGGTTACGCCCTGGCGGCGGGCCAAATGATCCCGGCGCTCTGCGCTGTGCTGGACCGGCCCGATTCCCGCGTGGTGGCCTCGTCGGGCTAGATTCGGCTCTAACTACCCGATCTCAAGGAGCCAGAAGTGCCTGAAGCTGTAATCGTCTCAACTGCGCGTTCGCCGATCGGCCGGGCCGGTAAGGGATCGCTGGTCACCATGCGGCCCGACGACCTGGCCGCCCAGATGGTGCGCGCCGCCCTGGACAAGGTGCCTGCGCTGGACCCGCGCGAGATCGACGACCTGATGATGGGTTGTGGCCAGCCGGGCGGCGCCTCTGGCTACAACATCGGGCGCGTGGTCTCGGTGCTGCTCGGCTACGACTTCCTGCCCGGCACCACGGTGAACCGGTACTGCTCGTCGTCGCTGCAGACCACCCGGATGGCGTTCCACGCGATCAAGGCCGGCGAGGGTGACGCGTTCATCTCCGCCGGTGTGGAGACCGTGTCGCAGTTCGCCATCGGCGCTGCCGACGGTGCCCCGAACAGCAAGAACCCGCTGTTCGCCGACGCTCAGGCCCGCTCCGAGGCTGCCGCGGCCGGCGCCGAAGAGTGGCACGACCCGCGGAACGACGGTCTGCTGCCCGACGTGTACATCGCGATGGGTCAGACCGCCGAGAACGTGGTGCTGCATACCGGGATCAGCCGTGAGGACCAGGACCACTGGGGTGTGCGCAGCCAGAACCGCGCCGAGGAGGCCATCAACAGCGGCTTCTTCGCTCGCGAGATCTCGCCGGTCACGCTGCCCGACGGCACCGTGGTGAGCACCGATGACGGCCCGCGTGCCGGCACCACCTACGAGAAGATCAGCCAGCTCAAGCCGGTGTTCCGGCCGAACGGCACGATCACCGCCGGCAACGCCTGCCCGCTGAACGACGGTGCGGCCGCGGTGATCATCACCAGCGATACCAAGGCCAAGGAGCTGGGCCTCAAGCCGCTGGCCCGGATCGTGTCCACCGGGGTATCGGGCCTGTCGCCGGAGATCATGGGCCTGGGCCCGATCGAGGCCGTCAAGAAGGCGCTGGGCAACGCCAAGATGTCGGTCTCCGACATCGACCTGTTCGAGATCAACGAGGCCTTCGCGGTGCAGGTGCTGGGCTCGGCCCGCGAGCTGGGCATCGACGAGGACAAGCTGAACGTGTCCGGCGGGGCGATCGCGTTGGGCCACCCGTTCGGTATGACCGGCGCGCGGATCACCGCCACCCTGCTGAACAACCTGGCCACCCACGACAAGCAGTTCGGCGTGGAGACCATGTGTGTGGGCGGCGGCCAGGGCATGGCCATGGTGGTCGAGCGGCTGTCCTAGTTTTCGTCTAGTTCGTTGACGCTGCGCTCAGGGCGGGAAAGTTCGAGTAACCCCCGCCCTGGGCGCAGCGTCATTCTCGGTTCAGGGCACCCGGCCGTTCGGCAGGACCGCGGTGTGGGCCTGGCGCAGCTCGTAGCGGCGCAAAGTGCCGGCAGCTAATGCCTCACCGCCGATGAGGGGTTCTCCCCTGTCGGCATGCTGCCCGGGCCACCGAACAAAAAAATGACTCTGCGCTGAGGGCGGGTGCTACTCGCACTTTTGCGCCCCTCAGCGCAGAGTCAACGGGGAAAGCTAGCGGGTCACTCGCTCTGGAAGTAGCTGAGCAGACGCAGGATCTCCAGGTACAGCCAGACCAGAGTCACGGTCAGGCCCAGTGCGATGCCCCAGGCGGCCTTCTCCGGCGCGCCGGCGCGGATCAGCTGGTCGGCTGCGTCGAAGTCGATCAGGAAGCTGAACGCCGCGATACCGATGCACACCAGCGAGAAGATGATGGACAGCGTGCCGCCGCTCCGCAGGCCCAGGCCCTCGCCGCCGCCGACACCGAACAGCGACAGCACCAGGTTGCCGATCATCAGGGCCAGCACACCGAACATGCCGGCGACGAGCATCCGGGTGAACTTCGGGGTAACGCGGATGGCGCCGGTCTTGTAGACCACCAGCATGCCGCCGAACACCCCGAGGGTGCCCATCACGGCCTGACCGATCATCGAGCCGGCGTTGCCGGTCCCCACCGTGAAGGCGGTCAGCACCCAGGAGATGGCGCCCAGGAACAGGCCCTCGAGCACCGCGTAGCTGAGCACCACCGCTTTGTTGTCCTGCTTGCGGGCGAACATGGCCACCAGGACCACGCCAAGACCGCCGAACGCGCCGATGAAGGTCAGCGGCCCGGCCAGCGCCTGGTTCGACGAGACCATGAAGAAGGAGATGATCGCCGCCACGCTCAGCACGCCCAGCGTGATGCCGGTCTTGGTGACAACGTCATCAATGGTCAGCGGGCGGGTGACCTCCCGCTGCTGGTACTGCGCCGACGACGGGTCGACCTGGTAGGTCTGACTCATCTGCTGAGTGGCACCGGCCATACCGGTTCCGAACTGCGCGTAGCCGCCCTGTTTGGGCAACGAACGAAATACCGGGTTGCTGGTCTCCCGCACCGTCCCGATCCTCTCTTGGGGCTGTGAAGCGAAGGGTTACGAACACTGAATCAACGTTTCCCGACTCGCCGGAGTTCCCGACGGCGTTCGGGCCGCTCTGCTGCCAAACCTTACCCGCGGATCAGTGACCGTGCGTAGGGATCTACATTGCGAAGGCGTGACAGGTGAATCTGACGAGGTCCTGGCCCGCGTTGACAACGGGGTCGGCCTGCTGACACTCAACCGTCCGAAGGCGATCAACTCGCTGAACCTTCCGATGGTGACCGCCATGACCGCGGCGCTGTCCACCTGGGCCGAGGATCCGGCGGTCACGGCGGTGGTACTCGCCGGTGCCGGCGAGCGCGGACTGTGCGCCGGCGGCGACGTCGTGGCGATCTATCACAGCGCCAAAGCCGACGGCGCGGATGCGCGACGATTCTGGTACGACGAGTACCTGCTCAATGCACAGATCGGCGGATTCGGAAAGCCGTACGTGTCGTTGATGGACGGCATCGTGATGGGCGGCGGCGTCGGAGTCGGGGCGCACGCCAACACTCGAGTGGTCACCGACACCACCAAGATGGCCATGCCCGAGGTCGGTATCGGCTTCATCCCTGATGTCGGCGGCACCTATCTGCTCTCGCGCTCCCCTGGCCGGCTCGGCCTGCACGCGGCACTGACCGGCGCACCGTTCTCCGGTCCGGATGCCATTGCGCTGGGTTTCGCCGACCACTACGTGCCGCACGCGGCGCTGGAGGCCTTCACCGCGGCGATCATCGCCGACGGGGTGGACAGTGCATTGGCAGCACACGCGGTCGAGGCGCCGCCGAGTCAGCTTGCCGCACACCGCGACTGGATCGACGAGTGCTACGCACACGACACCGTCGCCGAGATCGTGGCGGAGCTGGCCGCCCACGCCAGCCCCGACGCCAACGCCGCCGCCGAACTGATCGGCACCCGGTCCCCGGTCGCCTGCGCGGTGACGTTGGAGGCGGTGCGCCGGGCGGGCCGGCTCACCACCTTGGAAGACGTTCTGATTCAGGAATACCGGGTGTCGTGCGCATCGCTGCGCTCGCATGATCTGGTGGAGGGCATCCGCGCCCAGTTGGTCGACAAGGACCGCAATCCGCAATGGTCACCGGCCACGCTGGCTGAGGTGACCGCCGCCGACATCGCAACGTATTTCGTTCCCGCCGAACCCGACCTGACCTTCTAAGGAGAACCCATGACTTACGAAACGATCCTCGTCGACCGCGACGGCCGTGTCGGCACCATCACGTTGAACCGGCCGCAGGCACTCAACGCCCTCAACAGCCAGGTGATGGGCGAAGTCACCACCGCCGCAGCTGAATTCGACGCCGACCCGGGCATCGGGGCGATCATCATCACCGGCAGCGCCAAGGCGTTCGCCGCTGGAGCGGACATCAAGGAGATGGCCGACCTGAGCTTCGCCGAGGTGTTCGCCGCCGACTTCTTCGCCGCATGGTCGAAGCTGGCCGCGGTACGCACCCCGATTATCGCCGCGGTGGCCGGGCACGCCCTGGGCGGCGGCTGCGAACTGGCGATGATGTGCGACCTGCTGATCGCCGCCGACACCGCCAAGTTCGGCCAGCCGGAGATCAAGCTGGGCGTGCTGCCCGGCATGGGCGGCTCCCAGCGACTGACCCGGGCCATCGGCAAGGCCAAGGCCATGGACCTGATCTTGACCGGCCGCACCATCGACGCCGCCGAAGCCGAGCGCTCCGGGCTGGTGTCCCGCGTGGTGCCGGCCGACGACCTGCTGGCCGAGGCCGGCAAGGTGGCCGCCACCATCGCCGGGATGAGCCTGTCGGCGGCCCGGATGGCCAAGGAAGCAGTCAACCGGGCCTTCGAGTCCACCCTGGCCGAAGGGCTGCTCTATGAGCGCCGGCTATTCCACTCGGCGTTCGCCACCGAGGACCAGACCGAGGGCATGGCGGCCTTTACCGAGAAGCGCGTACCGAATTTCACCCACCGCTGAGTAGCTCCCGATGAGCGCGCCAGCCGCCGACACCGCCGCCGCCACCGCGGAAACACCCCCGGCGGAAGCGACCGCGCGCGAACCCTGGTGGGTCCGGCACTACACGTTCACCGGCACCGCGGTGGGCCTGGTGTTTCTGTGGTTGTCGCTGACGCCGTCGCTGCTGCCACGTGGGCCGCTGTTCCAGGGCTTGGTCAGCGGCGGCTCGGGCGCCATCGGCTATGCCCTGGGGGTGTTCAGCGTCTGGCTGGTCCGCTACATGCGCTCGAAGGACACCAGTCCGCCGGCCCCGCGGTGGGCGTGGCGGGTGCTCATCCCGACCGCGGTGGTCATCCATCTGTGGGTGGTGTGGACGATCCACGGCTGGCAGGACCAGATGCGTG
This sequence comes from Mycobacterium sp. P7213, assembly GCF_900604305.1. Taxonomy (NCBI): domain Bacteria; kingdom Bacillati; phylum Actinomycetota; class Actinomycetes; order Mycobacteriales; family Mycobacteriaceae; genus Mycobacterium; species Mycobacterium sp. P7213. Next base: position 38,251 of record NZ_UWOA01000041.1, on the reverse strand, counting down.
ACCTGATGGGTGTGCCGCGGCTGACTTGGTACAACTACCCCCAGGCCGGCGTGATAGCGGTGATCACGCTGTTCATCCTGGTCGAGATCGGCCAACTGATCAGGCTGCTGATCCGCTTTCTGATGCGCCAGCTCGAACGTGTTGCGCCGCCGCGGGTTTCGGCCGTGGTCGCAGTGTCGTTACTGGTAGCTCTGGTTGTGGCGGTGCTCAACGGTCTGGTGCTCAAGACCGCGATGCACGTCATGAACAGCACCTTCGCCTCGGTCAACGAGGAGACCAGCCCCGACCGAGCGGCCCCGTCGACCCGGCTGCGCTCCGGCGGGCCGGAGTCGCTAGCCTCCTGGGAGTCGCTGGGCCATCAGGGCCGTATCTTCGTGGCGAATGGACCGACCGTCGCCCAGCTCAGCGCGTTCAACGAGAAACCGGCCACCGAACCGATTAGGGCCTACGCCGGCCTGAATTCGGCCCACGGGATCAAGGAGACCGCCGAGCTGGCGGCGGCCGAATTGGCCCGCACCGGCGGACTGAGCCGGGCGGTGGTGGCCGTGGCCACCACGACGGGCACCGGCTGGATCAACGAGGCGGAGGCCTCGGCCCTGGAATACATGTTCAACGGCGACACCGCGATCGTGAGCATGCAGTATTCGTTCCTGCCCAGTTGGCTGTCTTTCCTGGTCGACAAGGAGAACGCTCGCCAGGCCGGCCAGGCGCTGTTCGAAGCCGTCGACAAGCAGGTGCGGGCCCTGCCGGAGGCCAAGCGCCCCAAACTGGTGGTGTTCGGGGAAAGCCTCGGCTCCTTCGGCGGCGAAGCCTCCTTCATGAGCCTCAACAATGTGCTGGCGCGCACCGACGGTGCGCTGTTCTCCGGCCCGACGTTTCAGAACACCATCTGGACCGACCTGACCATCAATCGCGATCCCGGTTCCCCGCAATGGCTGCCGATCTACCACGACGGCCGCGCCGTGCGGTTCGTCGCTCGCCCGGATGACCTGGCACGCCCCGACAACCCTTGGGGCGCAACGGATACGCCGCGGGTGGTATACCTACAGCACGCCTCGGACCCGATCGCCTGGTGGCATCCCGATCTGCTGTACCACAAGCCGGACTGGTTGAAAGAGCCCCGAGGCTACGACGTGCTGCCGCAGGTGCGCTGGACTCCGATCGTGACGTTCCTGCAGGTCTCGGCCGACATGGCGGTGGCTATCGACGTGCCCGACGGCCATGGCCACAGCTACGTCGCCGACGCCGCCGATGCGTGGGCGGCGATCCTACATCCAGCGGCGTGGACCCCGGAGAAGACTGAACGGCTCCGCCCCCTGTTGCACTCCAACGCTTAATCCGACGAGAGGCGCCGGCTCGACCAGCTCCCCGACGGCGGCCAGGGCCTGATAGCCGCCGATGACGTCGGTGGCGCGGTGCAGCCCCAAGTCCTGCAGAGCAGCCGCGGCCAGGCTCGAGGTGTAGCCCTGCGAGCACAGGATGACCCACTGCACGTCGTCGTCGACCGCCTGCGGCAGCCGCGCGTCGCTGGTCGGGTCGCAGCGCCACTCCAGCACGTTGCGTTCGATCACCAGCGCTTCGGGCACTTGGCCTTCCTCCGCGCGCTGGGCCGCCGGCCGGATGTCGACTAGGTATGCGCCGTTGCGCAGCGCCTCGGGCACCTCATCAGCGGTCAGCCGGTGCAGCTTGGCGCGGGCGGCCTCCAACACCCGGTCAATGCGGCTGGTCACGTGCGTTGTGGTCATGACGCCTCCGGGTGCGAAGTGAGTTCGGTGCGCTGCCTACGCAAAGTATGGTCCTGCGCGACGTCGTAATAGGACATTTCCGCCAGTGGCGGCGAGTAGGCGTGCACGCTCAGCGTCGGGGCGGCCGGTTCGAACTGGTTTGCCGGCGGCGCCCAGACGACGTCGTGCACCCAGCCCTGGGTGAACGCGGCCTGGTCCCCGGCGTCCAGGCGTCGTTGCGCCAGCTCGCGACCATTCCAATGGAACTCGTCCAATGAGCCGGACAGCACGGTCAGCGCGCCCAGCGAGTCGCCGTGATCGTGCAGTTCGGTGGCGTGCCCGGGGACCCAGCTGATCAGCCATATGTCGAGCCGCTCGTCACCGTGAATTCGGGCGAACCAACGCTGGTCGTCGGGAAGGCCGGAGGCGGGCAGCAGGTGGTTGTAGCGGCCCTGCAGCACCGCGTCGGCGGCCAGGTCGGTGGTCTGCAAGAGGTCGGGCAGGCGCAGCGCGCGGGGCCGGGCGCCCGAGCGGCGCAGCGCGATGGGGTCAGCGATAACCATGGTGAGAACTCCAAAGAGGATGGGCTGGATTTAAGAAAGGGATCGGCGGCAGCAGTCAGCTGCGGCAACAACAACCCTGGAATCCGACGTGCTCCATCACAGCGGCCATGCTATCCGGGTGTCGCGCCGGATGCATCGCCGCATCAGTCCCGGGGGCGAAGTTCCGCCCTTCCCAGCGCGGCGATACCCACCGTGACCTGCTCTTTCCTGTCGGTATTACGGTTGTAATCGCAATGACGCGAAGAATTGGCCCGGTATAGCCCGCAAAATGGTGGCTATGACTTCTGCTGCGGAACCCCGCGGGGCCCGGGCGCCCCGCGTGGCCCTGGTGCTGGGCAGCGGCGGAGCGCGCGGCTATGCCCACATCGGGGTTATCGCCGAGCTGCGCGACCGCGGCTACGACATCGTGGGGATCTCCGGGTCGTCGATGGGTGCACTGGTGGGCGGCCTGCAGGCGGCCGGCCGACTCGATGACTTCGCCGAGTGGGCCAAGTCGCTGACCCAGGGCGCGGTGCTGCGCCTGCTGGATCCGTCGTTCACCGCGGCCGGAGTGCTGCGGGCCGAGAAGATTCTCGATGTCGTCCGCGACATCTTGGGCAACATCAATATCGAAGAGCTGCCCATTCCCTATACCGCTGTGGCGACCGATCTGATCGCAGGACGATCGGTGTGGCTGCAGCGCGGCCCGGTCGACACCGCCATCCGCGCCTCGATCGCCATCCCCGGGGTGATCGCTCCGCACGTGGTCGATGGACGCCTGCTCGCCGACGGCGGCATCCTCGACCCGCTGCCGATGGCTCCGCTGAGCGCCGTCAACGCTGATCTGACCCTGGCGGTGAGTCTCAACGGCGGCGACCCGACCGCCGCCGGCCCGGCCGCCGACGATTCCGAGCGGGACGTGCCGGCAGGCCGGCTGAATCGCATGTGGCGCAGTACGTCTGCGCTACTGGACACCAGCGGGGCGCGGTCCCTGCTGGACCGGCCGACGGCGCGGGCGATCCTGGACCGGTTCAGCAGTGGTGAGTCTGAACCCGGCGGTTCAGCGAGGCTCGACGAAGGAGAGGCGAAGCTGGGACCGCCGCATCGGCCCGGCGGTTCAGCGAGGCTCGACGAAGGAGGGGCGAAGCTGGGACCGCCGCATCGGCCCGGCGGTTCAGCGAGGCTCGACGAAGGAGAGGCGAAGCTGGGACCGCCGCATGAATCCGGCGAGGACGAGGACTCGGCACCCGAAGTGGTGCCCAAACTCGGCAGCTTCGAGGTGATGAACCGAACCATCGATATCGCCCAGGCGGCGCTGGCCCGCCATCAGCTTGCGTCGCACCCGCCCGATCTGCTGATCGAGGTGCCTCGCGTCGCCTGCCGCAGCCTGGACTTCCACCGCGCCGCGGAGTTGATCGACGTGGGCCGCGAACTCGCCGCCCGCGCCCTCGACAGTGCGAAATCGCTCTGACCCAAGGGCACTAACCGGCCAGGAACTCGGCGATGGCGCCGGCCTGCCGCCGGCCCTGTTCACGCCCGGCCTGCGCCGACGGCAGCCGGCACGCCGGGTCGAGCGGATTGCCGCCGAAGGCGCGCAGCGCGTCATCGTCGGCCAGCACGGCGCACACGCGACCGGCGAATGCCGCGATCTCGCCGTCGACTCCGCCACCCGTGGGCACCAGCAGCACGGCTTCGTCGCAGTCGGCGGCCACATCGAGGTTGACCGTGCTGCGCACCCCGCCGTCCATGTAGCGCCGCGGACCGAGCACCACCGGAGGCCAGGCTCCCGGGACCGCACAACTGGCGGCCACCGCGTCGATGAGTTCCACCCCCGAGTCGCGGTCGAAGACCGCCAGCTCCCCGGTGTCGATGTCGATCGCGGTGATCCGCAGCGTGCGCTCCGGCCAGTCGTGTGACGGCAGGCGGTCGGCGATGATGCCCCGCCGCACCGGTGCGGCAACCGTCTGCGCTGCCAGGGCGACCGCGCCGATGCCTTGCAGCTTCTGCGCGGTGGTGGTGTTGGGCTCGGTGATCGCCGCCACGAACAACTCGGTCAGCTCATCGGCACCGACACCGGGATCGATCTCCGAGGAGGTCGCCGTGATCTGCCGGGCGTACAACTGCTCCAGGCCCAGCCCGCTGCCGATCTGGGCGGCCACCGCCGACCCGGCCGAGGTGCCCACCAGCACCGCAGCGTCGAGCAGTTCCCGTGCGGTGTCGGGTGATTCGTCGGCGATGCCGCACAGCACGCCGGTCTCCCAGGCGATGCCCGCTACCCCACCACCGCCGAGCACCAGGGCACGTTTGACTGTCATCTCATTCCTTTCCAGGGGTGTTGGGCCTCCTGGGCAGCGGTGGTCAGATCTTCCCGGCGCAGCTGCCGGGCAGGAGCGTCGGGGAAGGCCAGCTCGGTGGTGACCGTCAGCGCGGCGTCGACGTGCACCAGCTCCCCGGGGTTGATCAACCGCCAGCGCGGGTCGATGTCCATCGGCTCGCTGGCGAACACCACCGCCGAGCGGCCCCGCAACTGCTCGGAGTGCGCGCGGATCCGCGGGGTCTTCAGGTCCAGTCCGACCGGAGCGGATCCGTCGCGGCGGTCCAACAGGTACAGCTCGTGGGTCTCGGGATAGCGCAGTGCCCACATGTCGGTGGCGGTGGTCAGCAGAATGTTGAGCGCATAGATCGGCACCTGGGCTGCCAGCCAGCCGACCGCGTCACGCAGACCTGCCCCGATGTCGCCGTCACGCGCCCGCACGCAACCGGTGATCAACGCGAAGACCCGCTCGGAATCGGTCTGTCCCCCAACCAGATCCGCGGTGCCGATCTCGCGGAGACGTTCCTCGACGGCATCGAGGCCACGCAGCACCCCGTTGTGCGCGAAGATCCGGCAGTCCTGCAGGAACGGGTGGGTGTTGGCGACGTCCCGCGCGCCGGTGGTCGCGTAGCGCACATGCGCGACGAACGTGGTTCCGGTCAGTTCGTTTGCTTCCGTGGAGAATTCGGCATCCTGCCACGCCGCGATCGGCTCCTTGTGCAGGTGCGGTACTCCGTTGGCGTCGAAGACGCCGATCCCGGTGCCGTCCGGGTTTCGTCGGCTCTGCTCGGCGAGGTTGTCCGGAGCGTCGAGCAGCCAGAACGTGGCGGTGACGGCGTCGGTCCCGGCGTGCAGCCCGAAAAGTCGGCACATCGGCGAGGTCAGTTCTCCAACAGGGCAGACAGTCGCGCCAACGCCTGGCGCGCGTAGCCCTTCCACAGCCAGCCGAACACCGGCAGCAGCGGCGCAGTGAGCTTAGACCGCGGGTGGATCACCCAGCTCCAGGTGACCGTGGTGCCCGAACCGGCGGGTGCGAACTGCCAGCGACCCTCGACGTGGTCCACCAGTGGCGCCAGCGGGCCGGTGAGGTCGGTGAGCCGGTAGCCGAATGCCCGGGGCGGATCGACCTCGGTCAACTCCTCGCGCATGCTGCCGCCGCCGGTCAGCACGACGGTGCGGGTCTGCCCGACGTTCGCCCAAGCACCGCGCTTATGCGGCGGTCCCAGCTTCGCCTCTGCTTCGTCGAGGCTCGCTGAACCACCAGTCTGGTCGCGGACTTCCTTGATCGGCGGGATCGGCCCGTACCAGCGGCGGAAGAGCTGCGGCAGCGGCAGCTGCAGTGTCCCGGCGAACGCGTCGGCGACGGTCGCAGGTACCGTCCGGGACTGTTCGACAATCAGGGCCATCAGCCGAGGGTAGCGCTCAGCGCGCCAGGTGCGGAGCGGCCCGGCCCGTGATCAGCGGCAGGTCGAAGAACCCGGCGATACCGGGCGGGGCCGCGCAGGTCGCCGGGACGGCGTTGACGCAGTGCGCTGCGGTTGCCACCACGCCGGGGTTGCTGATCAGCCCCTCTTCGACGCTTTCGGGCTGCCAGCCCTTGACGGTGACGAACGTGTCGGGATTGCCTCGCACCTCCATCTCGTAGCGCTCTCCCGCCGGACCGAAAGTCCATGCCGGATCGAGGTTCTCCTCACCCATCAGCCAGTTGACGGTGACCCGGACCACCACCTCGTCGCCGACGGTGGCTTCCCAGTGGAATCGCCGTCCGGCCACCTGACCGGGTTCGATCGAACCGATCGGCGAGGCGATCGGCGCGGTGGCCACCGCCACCTCCTGCGAGGAGCGGATCTGTTCGTCGGCAGCGAAACCGAGCCGGTCCACGCACAGCCGCACCGATTGGCGGAACCCGCCATCGAGCAGCTTCTGCATGGGGCCGCTCAACGCCTTATCCGGAGTGCCGCCGAAGCCCATAACGTGGCGCACCACATCCGGGGCGTCATAGGTGCGCAGGTCTGAATACTCTTCGCCGCGAATGAATGTCACGCCGGTGGACATCACCGACAGCAGCAGTGGGAACAACTCGGTCGCCGCGCCGGGGCCGATCCCGGCCCCGTGCAGGGTCACGCCACCGTCGCGCGCCGCGCCTTCCAGCGGGCCTGCTTCCTTCTCGGTCGGATAGAACCAGCCGACCGGGGTGACGACGTTCTTGCCCGAGCGCAGCAGCGCCGCGACCTCGTCGGGGTTGGGAAGCAGCGGTGCGTAGATCACCGCGTCGGCATCCAGCGCCAGGATCTCCTCGACGCTGTTGGTGGCCGTCACACCCACCGGCTCGGTGCCGATGATCTCCCCGACGTCCTTGCCGCTCTTGGACTTCGAGTGCACCCAGCACCCGACCAGCTCCAGGTCGGGATGCTCGAGCACGCCCTTGATCGCGGCGACTCCCACTCCGCCGGTTGCCCATTGGATGACACGCAGGCTCATCAGTTGTGCACCTCGCTCACTTGGTATTGCTCCTCGGCGTACCGGGCACGGATGGTCTTCTTGTCGTACTTGCCGACACTGGTACGCGGGATCGCCTCGACGAACGTCCAGCGCTCCGGCAGCCACCACCGGGCGACCTTGTCGGACAGGAAGGTTCGCAGTTCGGCGCCGCTGATCGAGGCACCGGCGCGGGTCACCACGACGGCCAGCGGTCGCTCCTGCCAGCGTTCGTCGGGCACCCCGACCACCGCGGCTTCGACGACGTCGGGGTGGGCGATCAGCTCGTTCTCCAGTTCCACCGAGGAGATCCACTCCCCGCCGGATTTGATGACGTCTTTGGCCCGGTCGGTCAGCGTGATGAAACCCTGCGGGTCGATGCGGCCGACGTCACCGGTGCGCAGCCAGCCCGAGGAGAACTTGGACTCGTCCTGGCCGCGATAGTAGGCGCCGGTGATCCACGCGCCGCGCACCTCAAGCTCGCCGACCGCTTCGCCGTCGTGGGGCAACACCGCATCCTCGTCGTCGACGATGCGGGTCTCGACCCCACACACCGGCCGGCCTTGGGTGCCGCGCAGCGCCCAGTGCTGTTCAGGCGGGGTGCCCGGCGGCGGCCAGGCCATGGTGGCCATCGGCGAGGTCTCGGTCATGCCCCACAGTTGGCGCACCTGCACGTTGTGGCGCTGCTCGAACGCCTGCATCAGCGAGACCGGCACGGCTGACCCGCCGCAGGCCGCCAGCCGCAATGACGAGATGTCATGGCCGGGTTCACGTTCCAGGTAGTGCATAACGTCGTTCCAGATGGTCGGCACCGCGCCGGCCACCGTGGCCCGCTGCGATTCGATGAGGGCGACCAGCGACTTGGCGTCCAGATGCCGGTCGGGCATCGCGAGGTCCGCACCGGCCATCAGCGCCGAATACGGCAGCCCCCAGGCGTTGGCGTGGAACATCGGCACGATCGGCAGCACGCAGTCGACCGCGCCGATCCCGGTGCCGTTGGTGGTGCATCCCGCCATGGCGTGCAGGTAGCTGGACCGGTGGCTGTACACCACACCTTTGGGGTTGCCGGTGGTGCCGCTGGTGTAGCACATGGCGGCTGCCGAGTTCTCGTCGATGACCGGCCAGTCGAACTCTTGCGCCTCGGCCGCCAGCAGCTCGGCGTAGCCCAGCACGGTCTTGCCGGAGGCTTCCAACGCCGCGACATCGCCATCACCGACCAGGATCACGGTGTGCACGGTCTCCAGTTCCGGCAGCACCGGCGCCAGCAGCTGCACCAGTGACCCGTCTACCAGGATCACCCGGTCCTCGGCCTCGTTGGCGACGAAGACGATCTGCTCGGCGAACAGCCGGATGTTCAGCGTGTGCAGCACCGCGCCCATCGCCGGCACCGCCAGGTAGGCGGCCAGGTGTTCGGTGTTGTTCCACATGAAGGTGGCCACCCGCTCGTCGCCGGTGATGCCGAGACGCCGCAGGGCATTGGCCAGCTGGGCCACTTCCCGGCCGAGTTCGCGATAGGTGGTGACCCGATATCCGTCGTCAGCAACGGTGGTGACGGTGCGATCACCGTGGACGGCCGTGACGTGGTTCAAGATGGCGCCGACCGTCAACGGCCAGTGCTGCATGGTGCTGTGCATCGGCCTATTCGATCACGCCACCACCGGAAACGTGGCGTGGGTTACACCGCGGGTTCGAGCTGCAGCATGCGAGTGACGGCGTCGTCGAGCTCCAGCTGCTCGTGCAGCAGCGCCGACGGGGCCGGCAGGTCGGCCAGCGACGCGATGGTCACCTTGCCGTCGAAGCCGGCGATGTAGAGCCGGCTGCCGTCTGGGCTCTCCGCGGCGCAGGACGGCGCGGTGACGCCGGGCAGCGTGCCGAGCGGCTCGTTGGTGCGCGCACACAGCACAAAGACGGCGCCGTCGGTGACCAGGTAGACCCGCTGGCCGTCGCGCCCGGCGATCAGCTGGATCAGCTGGGCCTCCAGGACGCGGGTAGCGCTGACCGCGTGGGTGCGGGCATCGACGACGTGCACGCGGCTGCGGCCGTCAGGCCCCAAGGTCGCCACGTACAGGCGGGCACCGTCGGGACTGACTGCGACGTCGATGATGCTCGCGCCGATCGCGATCGTGTCGACGATGTTCAGGTCGCGGTCCAGCACCGTGACGGTGTCGCCGGTGGGCTGGCGTACCGCTGCGTACAGCCGTCGGCCGTCCGCGCTGATCCGCAGGCCGGCCGCTGCCGCCCCGGGATGCGCGGACACTGCGGCGGACGCGGCGGGACGCATGGCCGCGTCGAGCGCGAGCACGTCGACACCGGCCGAGCCGGTACGGGTGAGGTAGACGCGGCTGCTGGTCGGGTCGGCGACCAGGTCGCCGATGTCCATGGCCACCGGGTAGCACCCGGCGACCTGCGCGGTGTCGACGTCGATCGCCAGCACGGCGTCCAGCGCGGTCGAACCCGCGGTGATGTAGGCCCAGCCGGTGCCGGCGGGGCCGGCGGCGATCGAGAACGGCTCGTCGGCCTGGAAGACGGTGTTGACGATCTTGCAGCTGACGGTGTCGATGATCGAGACGGTGTCGTCGCCGTAGTTGGTGGCCAGCAGGCGCTGGCCGTCCGCGGTGACCGCGAGGCCGCCGATGGGGCCGCGATCCAGTGTCACGGTGCGCGCGACGCGGGATGCAGCGTTGGCCAATCTATAAGCCGGCACGTCGTCCACATCGCTCCTATCAACCACTGTTCGTATCGCTTCGTTCGTATCGTCACTGCCCTCGCACCTCGCGGCTACCGCAGTGCGGTCCGGCCGAGACCGGGACGCCGAGGCGGGGCATCTGGTCGATACTAGCGGTGAATTCGAAGTAACAGGAAAATGTCCTAATTATTGTGATCGAGGTCGCAGGCTAATCCCAACCGTCCCATGTCACACCGGGCGAAACCGCAACATCCGCCCCTTCCAGCAACCTCAGACATACGCTCCGAGCAGGTTGTTTTCTCATCTTGGACAACTTGTGATGTGTACCGCGATTAACATTGAATAAGAAATTAAGAACTCCCACCAGGAAATTCCGCGCTTCTTGCCAAAGGCCCTTGCAAATGTTCGGGCGGGCGGGTATGCACCGGACAAAGCTGCCGGTCAGGCGGTGCGGAGGGGTCGGCCGAGGCCCCACGGGCCTGGGTTTCGCGCCACGCCGTGGCCGCCGCGGTCGAGTTCCTAGCTGTCGTTGCCGGCGACCGTGACGGGGCCCGGGACGTGCGCCGGGCCGGTCCCGAATCCAGCTGTCAGTGCCCCCAGTCGGACTCGAACCGACACTGGGCGGATTTTAAGTCCGCTGCCTCTGCCAATTGGGCTATGGGGGCTCGCGGCGAATCTAACGCGACGGCCTCGACAGCGCCCTACCGGCACTCCGAGAAGAGGCAGAAATCAGGCGTGCTCGGGGCAGTAGTTCTGCGCGGCGATCCGGGCGAACTCCGCGGCACGCTGCAGCGTGAAGCCGGGGTTGGTGGTCTGCACGGCGACCACGGTGTCCATCGGGGAGAGTCCGGCGTCCATCAGCTGACACACCGAGTGACCGGCCGAGATGGCCACCTGGTCCGAGCCCTTGTGGCTCAGGCCGGCGCCGGTCAGCTGGGTGAGAAAGGCCGCGTCGCTGCCGACCGGTTCTGCGTGCGCCGGGGCCGCCAGACCGACCATGGCGGTGAGGCCCGCCAGCAGCAGAAACCGTTTCATAGCTCGTAGTGTGCTGAGCATTCGTTAATAACATGTTACGGACCGTTTACTCCGCCGGATCCAGATGTTAAATCCGCGTTACCGGCCCCTCACCACCCCCAGCTCGGCGGTCGCCAGAATGGCTGATGCGGACTAAAAATGTTGCCCTTCAAGCCAATTGACAACCAGCCATGCTGGACCGAAATGGTAGCGACCCCGCACCCCCGCCCCAGAGTGACCTGGACCACGCGGGCGGGACGCGAAAGCCCTTCGGCGAACGTCCAATACCGCCACGCACGGCATTTGCATCCAAGCCGTCGTTCGGTCTCGAGCCCGCGAGACCGTGACGCCTCACACACCGCGAAAACACCGCCCCCGAGGTGCATGTAAAGAGTTCCGACACCGCCGTTAAGAAGCGGTTAACCAGCTTTCACAATCGCCCACTGATGCGCAACGGTGATCCCAGGAGTCGGTTCGTCACCGGGCTCCGTAAGGAGAAACCCATGTCTTTCGTGACCACCCAGCCGGAGGCACTGGCGTCAGCGGCCAGCACCCTGCAGGCGATCGGCGCGGCGCTCAACGCACAAAGCGCCGCGGCATCCGCCCCGACCACCGGCGTCATCCCCGCGGCCGCCGACGAGGTCTCGGCACTGACCGCCGCGCAGTTCGCCGCGCACGCCGGCCTCTACCAGACGGTCGCGGCGCAGGCCTCGGCCATTCACGACATGTTCGTGGCCACGCTCAAGACCAGTTCCGCGTCGTACGCGGCCACCGAGGCCGCGAACGCGGCGGCGGCGGGTTAGGCGGAGATCATGTGGGATTACGGAGCATTGCCCCCCGAGATCAACTCCGGGCGGATCTACAGTGGACCGGGCTCGACCCCGATGATGACCGCCGCGGCGGCCTGGCGCGCACTGGCCGCCGAACTGACCGCGGCCGCCCACTCCTACGAGACGGTGATCACCGAGCTGTCCGGCGAGGAATGGCTCGGCCCGGCTTCATCATCGATGGCCGCGGCCGCGGCGCCCTACATCGCCTGGATGAACAACACCGCCGCGCTGGCCGAGCAGGCCGCAGTCCAGGCCACCTCCGCCGCCGCCGCATTTGAGACCGCACGGGCGGCCACGGTGCCCCCGGCGGCGGTCACCACCAACCGGGTGCAGCAGGCGGCGCTGGTCGCCACCAACATCCTCGGCATCAACACCCCGGCGATCGCAGCTCTCGACGCCCACTACGCGCAGATGTGGGCCCAAGACGCCGCGGCCATGTACGGCTACGCCAGCGGCTCGGCCGTCGCGACCCAAGTCACCCCGTTCAACGAGCCGGCCCAGAACACCAACCCGGCCGGGTTGGCCAACCAGGGTGCTGCGGTCAGTCAGGCCGGCGGCTCCAGCACCGCCAACAGCACCGCGCAGACGGCGCAGATGATTTCGTCGCTACCGAACGCCCTGCAGAGCATGGCCTCCCCGGCGGCATCGACCGACTGGCTCGAGCAGATCATCGAGTTCCTCTACAACGACCCGGTGAACGGCTGGGCGTTCATGTTCGGCACCCCGGTTTACAACCTGTTCAACACCGCGGGCACCGGAGCGGCCTACATCCCGTCCGCGCTACTGCCAAGCCTGATCGGTAACTTGACCGGCGGCGGGTTTACCTCCGCCACCGGCAGCGCGCTCGGAGGTGGCCTGGGGGCGGCGTTGAGCCCCGGTGGTGCACTCGGTGCCCTTGGTGCGCTCGGCGGCGGCCTGTCCAGCGGCGTCAGCAGCGCGTTCGGGGTCAGCGCGGTCACCCCGGCCGTCACCGCCGGGATGGGGAAGGCCTCCCTGGTGGGGACATCGTTCTCGGCGCCGGCGAGCTGGGCGGCAGCCACCCCGGGCGCTGCGGCGCTGACCAGCGGCCCCGGCGGTTGGGCGGTCCCCACCGAGACCCACAACAACATGGCCTCCATGCCTCCTCCGGTGCCGACCGGCGTCGGGCAGCGCGGCATGAATTACGGCACGCCGCGTTACGGGTTCCGGCCCAAATTCATGCCCAAGCCGATGGTGGTCTAGGAGCAACCATGATCGACTACGCACTGCTGTCGCCGGAGATCAACTCCGGGCGTCTGTACGCCGGTCCCGGCTCCACGCCGATGATGACGGTCGCCTCCGCCTGGCGCGGACTGGCCGCCGAGATCTCCTCGGCGTTGACGTCGTACGAAACGACGATCACCCAACTCGTCGACGAGGAGTGGATGGGTCCGGCATCGGCCTCGATGTCGGCGGCCACCAAGCCGTATCTGGCGTGGATGGCCGACACCGCGGCCAAGGCCGAGGAGGCGGCCACCCAGGCCACCGCCGCGGCGGCCGCGTTCGAGGCGGCGCACGCGGCAACCCCTCCCCCGGCGGTGATCGCCGCCAATCGCGTCCAGCAGAAGCAACTGGTGGCAACCAACGTCGTCGGCCAGAACTCGGCCGCCATCATGGCAAGCGATGCACAGTATTTCGAGATGTGGGCGCAGGCCACCGATGTCATGTACAGCTACGCCGCGTCCTCGGCGACGGCGACCAAGGTGACACCGTTCAGCGAGCCCAACCAGACCACCAACCAGGACGGGACGGCCAACCAGGCCGCCGCGGTCGGGCAGGCCACCGGCAACACCGCCGCCAACAACAGTGCGCAGGCCGCGCAGGCGATTTCGTCGCTGCCCAACACGCTTCAGACGCTGACCTCGCCGGGTCCCGCGGACGCCGGCCTGCCCCCGCCCACGCTCGCCGGACTGCTCGAAGCCATCGGCCGAAACGCCTCGATCAACGGTGTGGTGTCGCTGATGACTTACCCGCTCAACGGCACGATGAGCCTTACGGGAACCTCCGCGGCATTCATCCCCGCAAGTTTGATTCCGACCATGACCACGTTCTTCTCCGGTGGCGGTTTCAACGCCCTCGGCGGTGGTACCGCCGGTGCCGGCATCGGCGCCCTGCTGGCCCCGGGTGGCCCGTTGAGCAGCCTGGGCGCGCTGGGCGGCGCGTCCGCATTCACCGCGAGCGCACCGTCTGTGTCGGCCGGCGTGGGTCAGGCCACCTTGGTCGGCGAGCTGTCCACGCCAGCGACGTGGGCCGCAGCGGTTCCCGCTGCCGGTGCCGTCGACACGGCCGCGGCCTTGCAGGGCAGCAGTTGGGCCGCCGCGCCGGAACAGATCGAATCGATGGCGGCCATGCCCGGCGGGATGCCGATGGGCGCCGAGCGGGGCGGCTTCGGTCTGAGCACCCCGCGCTACGGCTTCAAACCGACCGTCATGGCCCGTCCGGTAGTTGCCGGGTAGACCCCCTCACCGCAAAGCGGAACCGCAGAAAAGGAGACAACAGTGGCAACACGTTTTATGACTGATCCGGACGCGATGCGTTCGATGGCGGGCCGTTTTGATGTGCACGCGCAGACGGTGGAGGACGAGGCGCGCCGGATGTGGGCGTCTTCGACCAACATCTCCGGTGCGGGCTGGGGTGGTCTGGCGGAGCGGACCTCGATGGACACCATGGGTCAGATGCAGACCGCGTTTCGCAACATCGTGAACATGCTGCACGGGGTGCGGGATGGGTTGATTCGCGACGCTAACCACTACGAGCAGCAGGAAGCTGCGTCGCAGCAGATCCTGTCCGGCAGCTAGGCAGAAGGGGAACCACGACCATGTCGATTAACTACCAGTTCGGTGATGTGGATGCCCACGGTGCGTTGATTCGTGCTCAGGCGGCGTCGTTGGAGGCTGAGCACCAGGCGATCGTGCACGATGTGCTGGCGGCCGGTGATTTCTGGGGTGGCGCGGGTTCGGTGGCGTGCCAGGAGTTTGTGGCGCAGTTGGGCCGCAACTTCGCGGTGATCTACGAGCAGGCCAACAGCCACGGTCAGAAGGTGCAGTCGGCCGGCAACAACATGGCCAACACCGACGCCTCGGTGGGTTCCAGCTGGGCGTAACGTCAGCCCAAGACCCGGAAAGACCCGACGCAGCGGAGGGGGCTGCGTCGGGTTTTTCCGTTTCCAGACATCAAGGACTCATCAAGGTTGGACCCGGCGCCGTTAAGAGCGCGTCAAGGCAGCAGCTAACCGAGCACCGTTGCGGCACGGTAGATCTCGTGACCGGCACCGTGCCGGCTCGATCGGTTAGGAGAGGGTGATGTTGATGTCGTTCGTGAGCGCGCAGCCAGTGGAGCTGACGGCCGCGGCCGGCGAATTGACCGGTATCGGCTCGGCGATGGCTGCCCAGAACGCGGCAGCCGCCCCGGCGACCACCGGCGTGGTCCCCGCGGCGGCCGATCCGGTGTCGGCGTTGACCGCCGCCCAGTTCGTCGCGCACGCCGGCCTGTACCAGGCGATCAGCGCGCAGGCTGATGCGATTCACCAACACTTCGTCGCCACATTGGCGGCCGGCGCGGGCGCGTACGAGGCGACCGAGGCCGCCAACGCGATCGCAGCCCGCTAGCTCCCGCACCCGCAACGGATCAAGAAATGATGGATTTCGGTGCTTTACCACCGGAAGTCAACTCCGCATGGATCTACACCGGCCCGGGTGCGGCGCCCTTGATGGCGGCCGCCACGACCTGGCATGGCCTGGCCGTGGAGCTGGGGTCGACGGCCGCGGCCTACCAGGCCGTGGTCACCCGGATGGCCGGCGAACTGTGGGCGGGTTCGGCGTCGGCATCGATGGTCGCCGCGGTCACGCCCTACGTGGCGTGGATGAACACCACCGCCGCTGCCGCCGAGCAGGCCGCCAACCAGGCCACCGCGGCCGCAGCCGCGTTCGAAACCGCGTTCGCCATGACGGTGCCCCCGCCAGTGATCGCGGCCAACCGCAGCCTGCTGATGGCCCTGGTCGCGACCAACTTCCTGGGACAGAACACCCCGGCGATCACGGCCACCGAGGCGCAGTACGCGCAGATGTGGGCCCAAGACGCCGCAGCCATGTACGGCTACGCGACCGGTTCGGCCGCCGCGTCGCAGGTGACGCCGTTCGCCGAACCGGCCCAGGCCACCAACCCGGCCGGGTTGGCCGGCCAGGCTGCCGCGGTCTCCCAGGCCGCGGGCAGCTCGGCAGCGGGCAACAGCCAGGCCAGCCAACTGGTCTCGGTGCTGCCCAGCGTGCTGCAGGGTCTGGCCTCACCGGCCCAGGGCAGCGCGGGTTCGTCCGCCTCGTCGAGTTTGTCCGGGATCCTGGGCAGCCTGTTCGACAACAGCCAGATCACCGACAGCATCAACGGGATGGTGAACACCGGCGCCTGGAACGTCGCCAGCACACTGTCGACCGCGGTCGGCTTCCTGAGCAGTCTCGGCAGCAGCGCGGGATCATCGCTGGGGACGGCCGGCTCCGCGGCTGCCGGCGGACTGACTTCGGCGGTCGGCGCGGTGGCCCCGGTGGCTTCGCTGGGCCCAGCCGGATTGGCCGGGCTGAGTGCATTCGGCGGCGCGCCGGTATCGGCGGCCCTCGGTCAAGCCGGTTCGGTCGGCATGTTGTCGGTGCCGCAGAACTGGGCCGCCGGAGCCCCCGCCAGCACCGTCTCGGCACTCCCAAGCGCCGGCATGGCCATGCCCGCAGCAAACGGGGCCTCGGCCGTACCGGCCGGTTTGCCGATCGCGGCGGGGGCCGGCCGCGGTGGCCCCAGCGGGAATCTGCCTCAGTACGGGTTCAAACCCAGTGTCGTCGCACATCCGGTCCTAGCCGGCTGACGCCGCAAGACCACAACCAACAAGTCAAGGAGTTACCGCAATGACCACACGTTTCATGACCGACCCGGACGCCATGCGTTCGACGGCGGCCCGATTCGATGCGCACGCCCAGACCGTGGAGGACGAAGCCCGGCGGATGTGGGCTTGAAAATTTCCAGGCGACCAGCATCTCCGGCTCCGGCTGGGGTGGCCTGGCCGAACGCACGTCCTACGACACCATGGGTCAGATGCAGGCCGCGTTCAGCAACATCGTCAACATGCTGCACGGCGTGCGTGACGGACTGATCCGCGACGCCAACCAGTACGAACAGCAGGAAGCTGCCTCGCAGCAGATCTTGAGTAGCTAACACAAGGAGCGATGATTCAGATGTCTATCAACTACCAGTTCGGCGACGTCGACACACACGGCGCGTTGATTCGCGCCCAGGCCGCAGCCCTTGAGGCCGAGCACCAGGCGATCGTGCACGACGTGCTCGCCGCCGGGGACTTCTGGGGCGGCGCCGGCTCGGTGGCCTGCCAGGAATTCATCACCGCGCTCGGGCGGAACTTCCAGGTCATCTACGAGCAGGCCAACGCCCATGGTCAGAAGGTGCAGTCGGCGGGCAACAACATGGCCCACACCGACGCCGCGGTGGGCTCCAGCTGGACCTGAAAGCAAACCGTCAATAATCCGAGCGAGACCGTAAAGAACTCGTTAACGACCTCTGGCCGTCGGGAGTCCGACGAAACAGTGGACAGTGACCGAGCCCAGCTGGGGTCCGGCTCGTATCCGCCGAGGAGATGTCATGTCGTTCCTGACCACCCAGCCCGAGGCGCTGGCCGCGGCGTCCGGCAATCTAGCGACGATCGCCGGGGCGCTGAACGCCCAGAACGCGGCCGCGGCCGGCCCGATCACCGGGCTGGCCCCAGCCGCCGCCGACGAGGTCTCCGCACTGCAGGCCGCCCAGTTCTCCGCCTACGGCACCCTGTACCAGCAGATCAGCGCGCAGGCCGCGGCAATGCAGGAGATGTTCATTCACGCCCTGCGCGTCAGCGCTGATTCCTACGGGGAGACCGAGACCGCCAACTCGGCAGCGGCCGGATTGGGCACCGCCAGCTCCGCTCTGGGGAGCACCGGCTCGGGGGTCGCCGACCCGACATACGGGCTGGCAGCGGTGGCGAGTAACTCCGCCATCCTGGCCGCGATGAACGGCGCGAACCTCGGCTCCGCGACCTCGGCATTCACCGGCCTGGGCACCGGCTTCATCACCAACCCGTCCGGCGTCATCCACCACGTCGAGGGGGTCAGCCAGGGCAACCTGGTCTCCCAGAGCACGCCCGGTGCCGCCACCGCCGCACCGGTCGCCGGGGCCGCCGGCCAGGGCAACGGCCTCAACAAGCTGTCAACGCCGCCGGGGTGGGCCGCCGAGGCCGCACCGGCCGCCGAGCCGCGCCCGCTGGTCGCGGCAGGCCCGACTCCGACCGAGCCGCACGGCGCCGCCACGATGCCCGCCGGGGCACCGGCAGTCGCCTCTTCCGATCGTGGTGGCCCCGGGTTCGGCCGGCCTCGCTACGGTGTCAAGCCGGTCGTGATGCCGCGCAAGCCGATCGTCTAGCGGCGACCCGAGCCTGGCCGAAACCGACTAGAGAAAACGGACTTCCACGACATGGACTACGCAGCATTGCCCCCGGAGATCAACTCCACTCGGATGTACTCGGGCGCCGGGGCCGCACCGATGACGGCTGCCGCCACGACATGGAACGCGCTGGGCGCCGAGCTGGCCACGACAGCGGCCTCCTATGAGTCGGTGATCTCGACGCTGACCGACGAAGAGTGGCGGGGCCCGGCCGCAGCGGCGATGGCCGCCGCAGTCCGGCCCTACGTGGCGTGGTTGAACACCACGGCCGCCGCCGCCGAGCACGCCGCCGCCCAGGCGTCGGCATCGGCCGCCGCCTACGAAGCGGCGTTTGCGATGACGGTGCCCCCGGCGGTGGTCGCCGCCAACCGGGCACAGTTCGCGGCGCTGGTCGCGACGAATTTCCTGGGGTTCAACACCGCAGCAATCGCGGCGGTGGAGGCGCAGTACGCCGAGATGTGGGCCCAGGACGCCTTGGCCATGTACGGCTACGCGGCCGCCTCAGCGCTTGCCGGGACGCTGCAGCCGCTGAGCTCACCCGCTCCCAGCACCAACCCGGTCGGGATCGCCGGTCAGGGTGCAGCTGTCGCCCAGGCCTCGGCCGGCAGCGCACAGAACGGGTTGTCGCAGCTGGTGTCGGGATTGCCGACCGCCATGCAGACCCTGGCCGCGCCGTTGGCCGCCGGGCCGGCCCAGGGCGGGCTGACCGACTTCCTGTCCAACTTCATCAACTCGACCCAGAACATCGGCATCTGGAACGGGCTTCAGACCTACAGTTCGGCACTGACCAACGCCGGCGCATGGCACGCGTTCGCCGGTATCGCCAGCGCCATCGCCATCGCCCACGGCGGTGCGGCAGAGGCGGTGACTTCGCCGTTACTGGTGGACTCGGTAGCCACGCCGCCAGCGACGCCCCTGGGCCGCGCCCCGGTGCTCGCCGGCAGCGGCATGGCCGCCCCGGTGGGCGGACTCTCGGTGCCTCAGAGTTGGCCGGCAGCGGTCCCGACAACGGCCACTTCGATCCCCGAGAGCACTGCCACCCTGGTCAGCCACGGCTGGACCGAGGCCGAGGAAGCCGGCAGCACGGTCAACACCGTGGGGGCCGGCGTGCCTGGGGTGGCATCGGCCGGCCGCAGCGGGGCCGGCCTGAGCAACCCCCGCTACGGGGTCAGACCCACTGTGATGGCCCGGCCTGTCGTCGCTGGCTGATGCCCTCGGTTGCCGCGATGATGGTCTGGTGAGTCTGGTGAACCAGCGCGGCGAGCGGGGAGAACTCCGCATCTACCTCGGAGCCTCGCCCGGGGTCGGCAAGACCTACGCGATGCTCGGCGAGGCGCACCGCCGCACCGACCGTGGCACCGATGTAGTGGCTGCCGCGGTCGAGACCCACGGCCGCAGCAAGACCGCTGAACTGCTGCAGGGCATCGAGACCGTCGGCGAGCCCGGCGGGGAACTCGATGTCGACGCGGTGCTGACCCGCCACCCGGAAGTGGTCCTGATCGACGATCTCGCGCACACCAACCCCGCGGGCAGCCGCAATCCCAAACGCTGGCAAGACATCGAAGAACTGCTCGCCGCCGGAATCACCGTGGTCTCCACCGTCAACGTGCAACAGCTGGAGAGCCTGAGCGACGTCGTCGCCAAGATCACCGGAACCACCCAGCAGGACACCGTCCCCGACGCGGTCGTACGCCAAGCGGCACAGATCGAACTCATCGATGTCGCCCCGGAAGCTTTGCGGCGCAGGCTGTCGCACGGGAACGTCTACCCTCCGGAAAAGGTCGACGCGGCGTTGGCCAACTACTTCCGCGGCGAGACGCTAACCGCCCTACGGGAATTGGCTCTGCTGTGGCTGGCCGGGCAGGTGGACGCGACGCTCACCCGCTACCGCGCCGACAAGAAGATCACCGAGACCTGGGAGGCACGGGAACGCATCGTCGCGGCGGTGACCGGTGGCCCGGAGTCTGAGGCCCTGGTCCGGCGGGCCTCCCGAATCGCGTCGAAGGCCGGCGGTGACCTGTTGGTGCTGCACGTCCTGGGCGACGACGGCCTCTCGGGTGCGCCGGCACCCCGGGTGGGCAAGATCCGCCAATTGGCGATCAGCCTGGGCGCCTCGCTGCACACCGTGATCGGCGACGACGTGCCGGCCGCGCTACTGGACTTCGCCCGCGACGTCAACGCCACCCAGCTGGTGATCGGCACTTCGCGCCGCTCCCGCTGGGCCCGCATCCTCGACGAGGGTGTCGGTGCGGCGGTGGTGCAGCAGTCCGGCGATATCGACGTCCACATCGTCACCTACGAGGACGCCAAGCCGAGTTTCCGCGGCGTGTCGATCTCGCCGCGGGAGCGGCGCGCAGCCTCCTGGTTGGCCGCCGTCATCGTGCCGTGCCTGATGTGCGCGATCATGGTGGGCTGGCTGGAACGCTACTTCGACGCCGGCCAGAGCGCGCTGTTCTTCGTCGGCGTGCTGGTGGTGGCCCTGCTCGGCGGCATTGCCCCGGCCGTGTTGTCGGCGTTGCTGTCCGGAGCCTTGCTGAACTACTTCGTGCTCGCGCCCCGGCGTGATTTCACCATTGCCGAGCACGACGTCGCGGTGACCGAAGTCGTGCTGCTCCTGGTGGCCATCGCCGTGGCGGCCCTGGTCGACGGCGCAGCCAAACGAACCCGGGAAGCCGGCCGCGCGTCCCGCGAAGCGGAGTTGATGACGCTGTTCGCCGGGTCCGTGCTGCGCGGCGCGGACCTGGACACCCTGCTGGAGCGGGTACGCGAGACCTACGCGCAACGAGCGGTAAGCCTGGTCCGCGTCCCAACCAGCAGTGCAACTCCGGAAGTCGTCGCCTCCGTGGGCGAAAATCCGTGCACCTCGGTAGATCTCGCGGACACCTCGATCGATGTCGGCGACGACGAGTTCTGGATGCTGATGGTCGGGCGACAGTTGGCCTCGCGCGATCGCCGGGTGCTCTCGGTGGTGGCTCGCCAAGCCGCCGGACTGGTCCGCCAGGAGGAACTGGCCGCCGAGGCCGGCCGGGCCGACGCGGTGATGCGGACCGACGAGCTGCGCCGTTCCCTGCTGTCGGCGGTCAGCCACGACCTGCGCACCCCCCTGGCCGCGGCCAAGGCGGCGGTGTCGAGCCTGCGCGCCGACGACGTCGACTTCTCCCCCGACGACACCGCCGAACTGCTGGCCACCGTGGAAGAATCGGTCGACCAGCTCACCGGCCTGGTGGGCAACCTGCTCGACTCCTCACGCCTGGCCGCGGGTGTGATCCGGCCAAAGTTGACCAAGGTGTACCTGGAAGAGGTCGTGCAGCGCGCGCTGATCGGAATTGGCAAGCACAGCAACACCTTCGGGCGCGGCCTCGACCAGGTGAAGGTCGAAGTGGGCCCGACCGTGGCGATGGCCGATGCCGGCTTGTTGGAACGCGTGCTTGCCAACGTTATCGACAACGCGTTGCGCTACGCCTCTGACAGCGTGGTACGGGTGACAGCCGGCCAAGTCGGCGACCGCGTCCTGATCAACGTCGCCGACGAGGGGCGCGGACTGCCCCGCGGCGGCGAAGCGCACGTGTTCGATCCGTTCCAGCGCCTCGGCGACCGCGACAACACCAGCGGCGTCGGTCTCGGACTCTCGGTGGCACGGGGTTTCACTGAGGCGATGGGCGGCACCATCTCGGCGACAGAGACACCAGGCGGCGGGTTGACCATGGTGGTAGACCTGGCCGCGGCGGCAGGAGAGAGCTGATGAGCACACGAGTCCTGGTAGTCGACGACGAGCCGCAGATTCTGCGCGCACTGAAGATCAACCTGTCGGTACGCGGCTACGAAGTCGTCACCGCGGCGACCGGCGCCGGTGCCCTGCGCGCCGCCGCCGAGCAACGCCCCGACGTGGTGATCCTCGATCTCGGGCTGCCCGACATCTCCGGCATCGAAGTGCTGGCCGGACTGCGGGGCTGGCTGACGGTGCCGGTGATCGTGCTGTCCGCTCGCACCGACTCGGCCGACAAGGTGGAGGCGCTCGACGCCGGCGCCGACGACTATGTGACCAAGCCGTTCGGAATGGACGAATTCCTGGCGAGGCTGCGCGCCGCCGCACGACGCAACGCCGCAACCGCCGAAACCGACCAGCCAATAGTGGAAACCGCTTCGTTCACCGTGGATCTGGCAGCCAAGAAGGTCACCAAGAACTCCCGTGAGGTTCACCTGACTCCCACCGAATGGGGCATGCTGGAGATGCTGGTGCGAAACCGGGGAAAGCTGGTCGGCCGCGACGAGTTACTCACCCAGGTATGGGGCCCGGCATACGCAAAGGAGACCCAATATCTTCGGGTCTATCTGGCGCAGTTGCGCCGCAAACTCGAAAACGACCCCTCAAACCCCAAACACCTGCTCACCGAGGCGGGAATGGGCTACCGCTTCGAAGTGTGAATCTTTGAGGTTTTGAAATCCGCCGACGCGGATATGCCTGGGAGAACCTAGCGGAAGGAGTTTTACCGTGATGTTCTCCCAGATCGCCAAGAAGACCGCAGTAGCGGCGGCCGGCCTCACGACGGCCGGAATGCTTGCGGTGGCGCCGGCTTCTGCAGACCCAACGGTGGTCGGATTCGGCCAAACCCAAGAGATTCAGAGCCCAGGCGGGGCGATCGACTACACCGTCTCGGATCTGCAACCCAGCGGGCACAACGACGGCATTTGGTATTCGGAAGTGACCGCGCGGGCGGTAAGCGGTTCCCCCACTCCGAATATCGCTGACTTCAACGCACGTGCGGTTAACAGTTCAACCTTCGCGGTGATGAAGGGCAATGAGGTCGACGGCCTGCCCAACGCACCGATCCCCGCGGGCAGCCAGACGAGCGGCCGCCTGTACTTCGACGTCAAGAACGGCACCGCGCCGGACAGCGTGGTCTACCGCGACGCGGCAGGCGTCGACAAGGTTGTCTGGAAGCACTGACACCCAGTTGAGTCACATTGCCTGGGGCGCGGCCAGATCCACCACCATGGTGAGGCCGCCCCCCGGCGTCTCGGTGGCCGAGATCGTTCCGTTCATCGACTCGACGAACCCCCGCGCTACCGACAGGCCCAGGCCGATACCGGTGGTGTTGTTCTGATCGCCGATCCGCTGGAACGGCTCGAAGAGACGCTCACCACCGGGAGGGAGGCCCCGGCCCTGATCGGCGATGTTGATCAGAACCCGATCACCGGCCTGACACGCACTGACCCGGATCGGGCCGTCTGGGGCATAGCGCAGCGCGTTGTCCAGGAGATTGGCCAGCACCCGTTCCAGCAGGCCGGCATCGGCCAGCACCACCCCGTCACCGACATCGACCTTGACCCGGTCGATTCCGGAACGGAAGAAGCCGGTGTTGCCCCGGCCGATGCTGACCAGGGCACGTTGCACGGCCTCTTCCAGGTACACCCGGCCCAACTCGGGGTGTATCACGCCGGCGGCCAGTCGAGATGAGTCCAGAAGGTTGCCGACCAGGGCGGTGAGTTGGTCGATCGACTCCTCTACGGTGGCCAGCAGTTCATTGGTGTCTTCCGGCGAGAACCCGACGTCTTCGGCGCGCAGGCTCGACACCGCGGCCTTCGCCGCCGCCAACGGTGTACGCAGATCATGACTGACCGCTGACAGCAGGGAACGACGCAGCTCATCGGCTCGCATGACAGCTTCGGATCGACTCGCTTCGTCGGTCAGCTCACGTTGCCTGACCAATCCGGCCGCCTGTTTGGCCACGGCGGACAGCACGCGTCGATCACGCGCCGCCAACTGTCGGCCGGCAATCAGCATCCAGAACTCGTCGTCGCCCACGTCGATGGCGGTGTCCGCAGCGTCGACAGTCGTACACGGGTCGTTGCCCGCTGCCGCGATCACCGTTTCGCCGGCATGCTGGCCGTCGATGGTGGATCTCCGCAGGATGCTCACCGCCCGCAGGGCATAGGTCTCCCGGACGCGTTCCAGCAGCGTCCCGAGGTCGGCGCCCCGCAGTACGGAGCCGGCGAACAGAGCCAGTAACTCGGCCTCCTGGGATGCCCGCCCGGCTTCCCGGGCGCGTTCGGCGGCGCGGTCCACGAGCACCGACACCGCAACCGCCACCAACAGCAGCACGATCTCAGTAACCGCCGAATCGGTCTCAGCGATGGTGAAACTGTGCCGGGGGTCGATCAGGAAGTAATTGAGCAGCAGACCGGATATCAGCGCCGAAAGTATTGCTGGGGCAACGCCGCCGAGCAGGGCCACCGCCAGCACGCTGACGAAGAACAGCGCACTCTCGCCACCGAGGCGCAGCACCGGATCCAGCCATGTCGCGGTGATCGCGCAGACCGCGGACGGCACGAGCACCGCCGCCAGCCACGGCAGCACCCGCCGCTGCCGCGGTGAAATCGGTGCGAATCGGAAACCTTGCTTGGACTCTTCATGAGTCACGATGTGTACATCGATCTTGCCGGACCGCCGCACCACCACTGCGCCGATGCCCTCGTCGAACAAGCGCGCCCAGCGGGACCGCCGCGACGTCCCGATCACCAACTGGGTGGCGTTGACTTCCCGGGCGAAGTCCAACAGCGCCGTCGGCACGTCGTCGCCGACGACGACGTGCAGTGAGGCAACGAGACTGGCCGCCAGCTCACGAATCTTTCCCATCCGCGCAGTGGGCACGGCCGAATGTCCGTCGCCGGCCAGCACATGAAGCGCCAGCAACTCGGCGCTGGACTTCGAGGCGATCCGCGAGGCCCGCCGTACCAGCGTCTCCGATTCCGGGCCGCCGGTGACGGCCACCACCACCCGCTCGCGGGCTTCCCAGGTGGCGGTGATCTTCTTGTCTGCGCGGTACTTCGCCAGTGCTGCGTCCACCTGGTCGGCCACCCACAGCAGTGCCAATTCCCTTAGTGCGGTGAGGTTTCCGCTGCGGAAATAGTTGGACAACGCCGCGTCGACCTTCTCCGGTGCATAGACGTTGCCGTGGGCGAGTCTTCGGCGAAGCGCCTCTGGAGCGATGTCGACGAGCTCGATCTGCGACGCCTGACGAACAAACGAATCCGGCACCGTCTCCTGCTGCTCGACCCCGGTGATCTCCGTGACGACGTCGTTGAGGCTCTCCAAATGTTGCACGTTGACCGTAGAGATCACCGTGATCCCCGCGGCGAGCAGCTCCTCGACGTCCTGCCACCGTTTGGGGTTCACGCTGCCCGGCGTGTTGGTGTGGGCCAACTCGTCGACGAGCACGACCTGCGGTCGTCGAGCCAACACCGCCGGAACGTCGAGTTCGGGGAAACTCCTTCCCCGATACTCGATCAGGCGCGGCGGGACGACCTCGATGCCCTCGAGCAGCTCCGCTGTCTTTGTCCGACCGTGCGTCTCGACCACAGCGGCCACCAGATCGGTGCCGCGTTCCAACCGCCGGTGGGCCTCACCGAGCATCGCGAACGTCTTGCCGACGCCGGGGGCCGCACCCAGATAGATGCGCAACTCCCCGCGTCGTCCGCGCGAGCTATAAGCACTCACCGGAGAATCATCCATCGAAACAGCAGCCGGGAACAGGATGCTCGTGGTCGAGTTCCAGGTTCACCGCGACCGCGTTGACGCGGGTCTCACCGAGGAACCCGAGCAGTCGCCCGCTCCGGTGCGCACGGACCACGGCGCGGACCTGTTCGGCGGGAATCCCCCGGGCCTTCGCGACCCGGTCGACTTGGAGCTCGGCGTAGGCCGGTGAGATATCGGGGTCCAGGCCGCTGCCGCTGGCGGTGACGGCGTCGGCGGGAACCCGCGGGTGCTCGGCCGCGGCGCCCCGGATCGGGACGATCTGGCCGGCCGAGTAATCCTCACCTGCCCGGGCACATTCCACCCGAACGCCGCGATAGCCGGACACAAACGGCGCACTCCCGGGGGCACACGGCTCGTTGACGCTGACCACACGGGTCGGGCGGGCGACGGTGCCGTTGGGGCCGCGCGGGCCGAACACGGCCAGCACCGCGCCCCGCCCACCGGCAGTGCAGAACGGCCGCTCTCCTGCCCCGACTGCCAGGCCCTCGGTCTTGGCAACTTCCACACTGCGGGCGCAGACTCCGGTGAGCAGGCTCGGCCGATCGGGCATGTCGACGATGCTCTCTGGGCCCAGATTGCTCGCTCCGCTGGCCAAGCCGTCGTAGCCGATTCCCGCCCCCGACGGCCTGCCCTGAAAATACTGCGGGAGTGGCCGGCCGGCAGTGTCGGTGAACGATTGCCCGATCAGTGCGCTTGCGATCGGTCGACCAGCGGCGTCGGTGATCAATGAACCCTCTGCACGTCCGTGCAGGCCCGGGATCTGCGCCACCAGCCAGACCAAAACCGGGTAGCCGACGCCGAGCACAACGGTGAAAACGAGCAGGGCACGCAGCGCGGCCCAGTGACCCCGAATCAAGCCCGCAGATCTCATGTCACGCCATCCCCGGCAGCAATTGAACCAGCAGGTCGATGAGCTTGATCCCGATGAAGGGGGCCACGATCCCGCCCAGGCCGTAGACGGCGAGGTTTCGGCTGAGCAACTTCGACGCGCTGCCCGGAACGTAGCGAACCCCGCGCAACGCGAGCGGAATCAGCGCAGCGATCACCAGCGCATTGAAGACCACCGCCGACAGGATCGCCGACTGCGGGCTGTGCAACCTCATCACGTTGAGCAGACCCAGACCGGGGAAGATCGTTACGAAAAGCGCCGGAATGATGGCGAAGTACTTGGCGATGTCGTTGGCGATCGAGAAGGTGGTCAGGGCGCCTCGGGTGATCAGCAGCTGTTTGCCGATCTCCACGATCTCGATGAGCTTGGTGGGGTCGGAGTCCAGGTCCACCATGTTGCCCGCCTCCTTGGCGGCGCTGGTGCCGGTGTTCATCGCCACCCCGACGTCGGCCTGCGCCAGCGCCGGTGCGTCGTTGGTTCCGTCGCCGGTCATCGCGACCAGGCGTCCACCCTGCTGCTCCCGTTTGATCAGCATCAGCTTGTCTTCGGGGGTGGCTTCGGCGAGGAAGTCGTCAACCCCGGCCTCATCGGCAATCGCCTTGGCGGTCAACGGGTTGTCGCCGGTGATCATCACGGTCCGGATACCCATCCGGCGCATCGCGTCGAACCGCTCGCGCATGCCCTGCTTCACCACGTCCCGCAGCTGAATGACACCGAGCACCCTGGCGGGACCGCCGACGAGCACCTCACCTACCACCAGCGGTGTGCCGCCTGCAGCGCTGATGCCGTCGACGATCCGGCCGAGTTCGGCGGGGATGTCGCCGCCGTGGCCGCGCACCCAGTCGCTGACGGAATTGGCGGCGCCCTTGCGCAATTGACGTCCGCTGATGTCGACCCCGGACATCCGGGTCACCGCGGAGAACTCGACCCAGGACGCTGCCGTGAGCTCGCCCGGTGTCCGGGTTCGCAGCCCGTAGGCCTCCTTGGCGTAGACCACGATGGAGCGGCCTTCGGGAGTTTCGTCGGCAAGACTGGCCAGTTGTGCGGCATCGGCGAGCTCGGCGGCGGTCACCCCGGAGATCGGAAGGAATTCCGATGCCTGCCGGTTACCCAGCGTGATCGTGCCGGTCTTGTCCAGCAGCAGTGTGTTGACGTCGCCGACGGCCTCTACCGCCCGGCCGGACATGGCGAGCACATTGCGCTGCACCAACCGGTCCATGCCGGCAATTCCGATGGCGGACAGCAGCGCGCCGATCGTGGTGGGGATTAGACAGACCAGCAGTGCGACCAAGACGATGCCGGTGACACCGTTGCTGTCCAGCGCCGCCGTATCCGAGACACCCGGGTTGTTGGCCTTAGAGTAGATCGCCAACGGCTGCAGCGTCGCGACCGCCACCACGAAGATCAGAGTCAGCGCGGCCAGCAGGATGTTCAGTGCGATCTCGTTCGGGGTCTTCTGCCGGTTGGCGCCCTCGACCAGGGCGATCATTCGGTCGACAAAGCTCTGCCCTGGTTTTTGGGTGATCCGGACCACGATCCGGTCCGACAACACCAGCGTCCCGCCGGTGACCGCGGAACGGTCGCCACCGGATTCGCGGATCACCGGGGCCGATTCGCCGGTGATCGCCGATTCGTCCACCGATGCGATGCCTTCC
Source organism: Mycobacterium sp. P7213 (assembly GCF_900604305.1). Classification (NCBI taxonomy): domain Bacteria; kingdom Bacillati; phylum Actinomycetota; class Actinomycetes; order Mycobacteriales; family Mycobacteriaceae; genus Mycobacterium; species Mycobacterium sp. P7213. Next base: position 10,099 of record NZ_UWOA01000041.1, on the reverse strand, counting down.
ACCACGTCGCCATCGCCAGGGATGATCTGCCCCGCTTCGACGACGACGACGTCGCCCCGTTGCAGCAGCGGCGCCGCGACCGGCTCTTCGATACCGGGCGTGTTGGGCGTCCAGCCGCACAGCCGACGTGCGACGTTGTCGGACTTGGACTTTCGCAGTGCGTCGGCCTGCGCCTTCCCGCGACCTTCGGCGACCGCCTCGGCCAGATTGGCAATGACCACGGTCAGCCACAGCCAGCACACGATCAGCCAGCCGAACCAAGTCGGTTCGCCGATGGCCAGCACCGAGGACCACACCGCGCCGACCTCGACGATCAGCATCACCGGGTTACGCCACAGGGTACGGGGATCGAGCTTGCGCAACGCCACGGGCAGTGACGCCAGCAGCATGGCGGGGTCCAGCAGCCCGCCCGAGACCCGTCGGTGACCGGTGAGCGGCGGCGCCGGTGAGACAGTTGTGGCCGAGCGCATTTCAGTGCAGCCCCTCAGCGAGTGGCCCCAAAGCCAGTGCTGGCAGAAAGGTGAGGGCGACCAGAATGAGCGTCACCCCGACGACCATGCCGACGAATTGGGGCTTGTGGGTGGGCAGCGTGCCGATGGACTCCGGAGTCTGCCCCTGCGCGGCGAACGCCCCGGCCAGCGCAAGCACCAAAATCATCGGCAGGAACCTGCCGAAGAGCATCGCGATCCCGAGCGCGGTCTCGTACCACGTCCCGTCGGCTGCCAATCCCGCGAACGCGGAACCGTTGTTGTTCGCCGCGGAGGTGAACGCGTAGAGCACTTCGGAGAGTCCGTGCGGTCCAGTGTTAGCCATTGCCGAGCGCAGGCCAGGCAACGCAATCGAGATCGCCGTTCCGCACAGCACAATTACCGGGGTTACCAAGAAATAACTTGCGGCCAGCTTGATCTCACGTGGACTGATCTTCTTGCCCAGGTATTCCGGGGTCCGCCCGACCATCAACCCGGCTACGAACACCGTGATCACCGCAAGGATCAAGATGCCGTAAAGACCTGCTCCGACACCGCCGGGGGCGACCTCCCCAAGCTGCATGTCGACCATCGTCAGTAGACCGCCCAGACTGGTATAGGAGTCGTGCGTGGAATTCACTGCGCCGGTGGAGGTCAGCGTGGTCGCCGCGGCGAAGACCGCCGAGTCAGCCACGCCAAGCCGCTGCTCGATCCCCTCCGTCGCCGCCCCCACGGCGGTCGGGACGGTGCCATGATGTGCCAGCTGCGACCAGCTGAGCAGGCTGACGCTGATGAGGGCGATCACGGCCATGACGGCGGCGATCGCGTGGCCTTGCTTGGCGTTGCCCACCATTCGGCCGAAAGTGCGGGGCAGCGAGAAGGCTATGACCACCAGCAGGAAGATCTCGACCCAGTTGGTCCACGCGGTCGGGTTCTCGAACGGATGCGCAGAGTTGGCGTTGTAGAAGCCGCCCCCGTTGGTGCCGAGTAGCTTGATCACCTCCTGGCTGGCCACCGGACCGCCTGGAAGGGTCTGCGGTGCACCTGTCAGGGTCGTGATTGTCTGGTCGTTGGGGTGAAAGTTCTGGACCACCCCGCCGACCATCAATACCGTCGCGCCGACGACCGAGATCGGCAACAAGATACGCAGGGTGCCGCGAACCAGATCAACCCAGAATGAGCCCAGCACTGCGGTGCGCCGACCAACGAACCCGCGGACGAACGCGACGGCGACCGCCATGCCGACCGCGGCGGAGACAAAGTTCTGCACCGTCAGGCCGGCCATCTGCACCAAATGCCCCTGCGTCGACTCCCCGGCATAGGCCTGCCAGTTGGTATTGGTGACAAAACTGACCGCGGTGTTCCACGCCAACCCAGGTGTCATCGAGGTCGCCGGATCATGCAGATGCAGGGGAAGCTTTCCCTGGATGAGCTGCAGAACGAACAGGAACACCACGCACACGGCGGAGAACGCCAGCACGCTGCGCGCATAACCGGCCCAAGTCTGTTCGGACTCCGGATTGATCCCTATCGACCGGTAGACGAATCGCTCGCTGCGGGAGTGCGTTTCGCGGGTGTAGACCCGATACATGTAGTCGCCCAACGGTACGTGCACCGCTACCAGCGCCACCGCCAACGACGCCAGGAACCACACCCCCGCGGCTGTCGTACTCAACTAGAACCGTTCCGGGAACAGCAGTGCAGCCACCAGCAGCGCCACCACCGCGACAGCCAGCGTCAGCCCAACGGCATTGGCAGTGTTCACAGTCGCTCAACCAACCTCAGCGCCCCGCCGAGCAGGGCGAAGATCAGCGCCGTCAACAGTAGGTAGGCCGCTACAGCCACGTGTTCTCCGTTCTCGAGAACCCGACCGGGTGTGACCTGAAGTTAGACCCGCTCACCAGGCGCGGCGGCGACCGTTGACGCTTTCTTAACGCTCAAGGAGGCGACCTTTACGCCTTTACGGCCGACAGGCGGATCGTTAGGCGATCGACAGCACGATGCCATCCAGGATGTCGTGCTCGCTGACCACCAACTCCGTGATTCCGGCGCGCTGCGCCAAGATGCGGGCCAGTTCCTGGACCACGATCGCGCCACCGCCGATAACATCGACGCGGCCGGGGTGCATCGGGCCCAGGGCGGCCCGCTCGGCGCGGCTCATGCCGATCAGCTGATCGCAGACCGCCGTCAGATCCTCGAAGCCGACTCGGGACAGATGGATTGCGGCCGAGTCGTATTCGCCCATTCCGTGCGCAAGAGCCGACAGCGTGGTCATGGTGCCCGCCACCCCCACCCAGGTTCGGGCCTGCTGCACCGGCACCGCCCGCACCGCCTCCCCGAGTAGCTCCCGGGCCACCGCGGCAGCGGCGGCGACTTCTTCGGCGGTAGGCGGGTCGGAGCGCAGGCAACGCTCCGTCAGCCGGACGCAGCCGACGTTGGCCGAAAAGCTCGCCGTCACCCCGTTGTCCGGATCGCCCAGCACCACCTCGGTGGAACCACCGCCGAGGTCGACGACCACGAATGGCCCGTCGGCACTGTCCAATTCACCCACCGCGCCGCGGAAGGACAGCTCGGCTTCCTCCTGGCCGGTGATGACCTCGGCGACCGCCCCCGGAACGGCGCGTCCCAGCACCTGCGCCGTCATGTCGAAGAACACGTCGCGGTTGGCCGCGTCCCGGGTCGCTGAGGTCGCCACCATCCGCACGCGTGAAACACGATGTGCCACCAACAACTGGGCGTAGTCCTCCAACGCCGCGCGGGTGCGTTCCAGCGCCTCGGGGGCGAACCGTCCGGTCGCGTCGACGCCCTCGCCCAGCCGGACGATGCGCATCTCTCGATGGACGTCGCGCAGCCGGCCGTCAACAGGCTCCGCGATCAACAGCCGAATCGAGTTGGTGCCGCAGTCGATTCCCGCCAGGCGCGTCACAGCCAGTCCCCCGGTGCCAGAATCCCGGCCATCGCCGGCTCGGCGGCCAGGATGGCGAGCGCCTCGTCACCGAAAGGGTTGACGCCGCGGCCCTTGGCCAGGGAATGGGCCATCAGCACGTGCAGGCATTTCACCCGCTCGGGCATGCCCCCGCCGGTGAAGGTGGTTCCCAACGTTTCGATCGCATCACGCTCAGCGAGATAGGCCTCGTGAGCGGCCCGATAGCCGGCCGCGAGCTCGGGATCGTGCTGCAGCCGCTCGGTCATGTCGGCCATCAGACCCGACGACTCCAGCCGGCTGGCCGCGGCGGTCAGCGCCGGATGCGTCAGGTAGTACAGCGTGGGAAACGGTGTCCCGTCCGGCAGTTTCGGGGCCGTCTTGACCACGGCAGGTTCACCGTTGGGACACCGATAGGAGATCTCCAGGACGCCGCGCGGCTCACGGCCCAGCTGCCGGCCCACCGCATCCAGGTCGGCGGGATCAACCAACGGGCACCACCGGTGCGGGCGGAACCGGAAGCCCGGGAGCGCCCGGGGGCGCAGCAGGCGCAGCCGGCGGAGGGTGCGGCGCGTCGGCGATGGTGTGCCACAGTGAGGTGTACCAGGGATCGCCGCTGGGCGCGTCCAGGGGCTCGGCCCCCGGCTCGCCCGGCACCTCGGCCGGCGCGGGCAGCTGAACCTGATACGGGATCTCGCCTGGCATGACGAAACCGAGCCGCTGGCGGGCCTGCGCGCGGATGTGCGCGGGGTCGTCCAAGTTGGCCTTCTGTTGCTGCAGGTCGGTGATCTGGCGGTGCAGGGTGTTCTCCAATTGGGACTGCTGTTTCATCTCCGCGTGCTGGGCGAAGAACGTACGGACCGGCCCGGCGACGGTCAGGGTGAGCACACACATCACCGCGGCCAGGATCACCGCCCGCCGGGCGGTGAAGCCGACCCGCAGCTCCGAACTCTGCTCGGCCGCCGCCGCGATGGCTCGTTTGACCGCACCGGCCGGTGACGGCGGTGGGGTCCGCGGGGCGCCAGGTCCCCGGCGCACCGGCGGCGTCCGGCGCGGGTGCGCCCGTCCGTTCTCCCCGCCCCGTCCCGGCCGCGACGTCGCGGCACGCCGCTTGGCGTCAGGACGTTTCGGATCGGACATGGCAGCGGCCCCTGGCGGCTACTTGCTCTCCGGCGCGTAGCGGGGGAAGGCCAGCTCGCCGGCGTAACGCGCGGCGTCGCCGAGTTCCTCCTCGATCCGCAGCAGCTGGTTGTACTTGGCCACCCGCTCGCTGCGGGCCGGGGCACCGGTCTTGATCTGACCGCTGCTGACGGCCACCGCCAAGTCGGCGATGGTGGTGTCCTCCGTCTCGCCGCTGCGATGACTCATCATGGTGCGGTAACCGCTGTGGTGGGCCAGGGTGACCGCGTCCAGGGTCTCGGTCAGCGTGCCGATCTGGTTGACCTTGACCAGCAGTGCGTTCGCCGCGCCCCGCTCGATGCCCTCCTCGAGCCGTTCGGGGTTGGTGACGAACAGGTCGTCGCCGACGAGCTGCACCCGGTCCCCGATAGCCGAGGTCAACGACACCCAGCCGTCCCAGTCGTCCTCGGACAGCGGGTCTTCGATGGACACCAGCGGGTAGCTGTCGAGCAGCTTGGCGTAGAACTCGGCCAGCTGGGCCGCGGTGCGGTTCTGCTTCTCGAAGGCGTAGCCGCTGCCCTCGGTGTAGAACTCGGTGGCCGCGACGTCCAGCGCCAGCGCGACGTCGGTGCCCAGCTTCAGGCCGGTGGCCTCGATCGCGGTGCTGATCAGGTCGAGCGCGGCGGTGGTGCCGGCGACGTCGGGGGCAAAACCACCCTCGTCACCGAGCCCGGTGGACAGACCCTGCTTCTTCAGCACCGCCTTGAGCGAGTGGTAGACCTCGGTGCCCCAGCGCAGCGCCTCGGCGAAGTTGGGGGCACCGATCGGGGCGACCATGAATTCCTGGACGTCGACGCCGGTGTCGGCGTGGGCGCCGCCGTTGAGGATGTTCATCATCGGCACCGGCAGGATGTGGGCGTTGGGGCCACCCAGGTAGCGGTACAGCGGGAGCGCCGCGGAGTCGGCGGCCGCCTTGGCCACCGCCAGCGAGACGCCGAGCATGGCGTTGGCGCCCAGCCGGGACTTGTCCGGGGTGCCGTCGAGATCCACCAGCGCCTGGTCCACCAGCCGCTGGTCGTCGGCGCTGATTCCGATGACCGCCGGCGCGATCTGGTCCAGTACCGCGGCGACCGCCTTCTGCACGCCCTTGCCGCCGTAGCGGGCGCCACCGTCGCGGAGTTCCACGGCCTCGTGCTCGCCGGTGGATGCACCCGAGGGCACCGCGGCCCGGGCGAACGTACCGTCTTCCAGCGCGACCTCTACCTCGACCGTGGGGTTGCCGCGGGAATCGAGGATCTCGCGGGCGCCGACCTGCTGGATGATGGGCACTGACTTCTCCTTGAGCGTGGGTGGGGCTGGCCGTCGTGTTCTATCGGAGGCCTGTTGGGAGCCTATCCCGTAGCAGAGACCTCACAGCGGGCGACCGGCCGCGTACGCCGCGGCCCAATCCCGGACAGCGCGGGCGTAGATCTCCGACTCGTTATAGGCCATCAACGCCGTCATCCAGCCCTTGGGGGTGGCCAGATCCTTACCGCGCCAGCACAGATAGCCGGCCGCTGACAGGGCTGCGTCGTCGATGTTGTCGGGGCTGACGATGCCGTCATTGTTGGCATCAACGCCGTAGAGCCGCCAGGTCTCCGGAATGAACTGCATCGGGCCCATCGCACGGACCACCCCGTCGTCGTCGGCCAGGTCCGGTTGGACTTCTTCGACGATGTGGAGATTGCCTCCGGAGCCGTCGAGCCGGACTCCGCGGATCTTGGGCCGCACGTCGCCGTTCCGCGCGACAGTGGCGTTGTTGTAGTGGCCGTGGTGACTCTCGATCTGGCCGATGCCCGCCAGCGTGGTCCAGCCCAGGTGGCAGTTGGGGTTCTCCACCTCCGCCACCCGCGCGGCGTAGGCGTAGGCCTCCAGCGCGGTGATGGGAATGCCGAGCATCGGGGCTCGCTCAGCGGCCCATTGATAGAGCTGGTCGGCAGGCCGGCCCACGGCGACGTCAGTACTGACCGGCGGGACCGGGTCGCCCGGCGGCGGCGGCACGCCCTGCGGAATGGGATTACCGAGCTGCCAGCTGCAACTGGATGCCAGCAGCACAGCCGTCGCGCCGACGACGGCGGCCGTCCGCAGCCAACGTAGCGCCGACACCGCTCTCCCCAACCTCGAAGCTATGGTTTCGCGTACATCGTTCCATGACTGGGCCATCAGCGAGGCATGCCGACCGCCCGCTCCGGCCGCGCTCGCCGCAAAAAAGGTTCTGCCAGCGCGAACCCGGCCGGTCTATGCGGCGGTCCCCGCGTCGCTGAACCGTCTGCTAACCGGTCAGCTCACTGCGGTCAGGATCGGCCAGCAACGCGTCGCGGGCCCGCGCCACCCGGGACCGGATGGTGCCCACCGGGCAACCACAGACCGCGGCGGCGTCGGAATAGGAGAGCCCGAACAGTTGGGTGAGCAGCAGCGCCTCGCGCTGATCGGTCGACAGGTCGGCGATCAACTCGGTCACCTCGACGACATCCTCGAAACCGCGGGTCGGCCGGTCGCGCTCCAGCAGCAGTTCGGGGTCAGCACCCGGCGCGGTGCGCGGGCGCGCCTTGAGGTAGCGAATGTGGTCGGCCACCACCCGCCGAGCGATGGCCAACAGCCAGGTCCGCGCACTGGAACGGCCGGCGAACCGCGGGATCGCGCCGATCGCCCGCAGGAACGTCTCCTGAGTCAGGTCGTCCGCACTGACACCGTCGAAGAGGTAGGCGACGAAGCGCCAGACATCGTGCTGAGTGGCTTTGATGAAAGCCTCCAGCGCGCGGGCATCGCCGGCGGCGGCGGCAACGGCGAGGGCCGTGACAACATCGTCGGGATCGCCTTGGACCCGCTCAGCTCCCGCCATGAACACCCACCTTAGACCCGGGGTCGCAGAGCCATTACGACGCATGGTCGTAGAGCTGTCCGAGTGGTTGACCGACCGCAGATGGCGCCGCCGGCCGCGACCGGCGCCCGCCGCCGGGGCTGCCCCGTCAGCCGCGCCGTCCGCGCCCCATCGGGCCGGGCGCGGGCCTGCCCCGCCCATCCGCTGACGCGCCACCAGCAAAGCGAACACCAAGCCGATCAGCACCGGCAGGTGGCTGGCGATCCGAGCTGCCGTCACCTGACCGTGGTAGGCGTCGACCGCCACATAACCGCCCAATGCCAGGGCATAAACTCCCGCGATCGCGGCAACACCGGCCGCCACGGACGGCCAGATACCGGCGGCGATCATCGCCCCGCCGAGCGCCAACAACCACGCGGTGGACTCGTGCAGCAAATGCGCCCCGGTGGCAGCGCCGTGCCCGTGGCCGTGCGCCGAAACCATGCCGAAGTCCACGCCGGCGATCTGGATGCCCGCCAGCGCCACCTGGAGCACCCCGACGGCGATCAGCGCCGGACGCCGGAAGCCCCACCGCGACCAGACGCTGTCGCCGGAGTTCTCGGTGGTGACCGATGTCACCCCGGCCGCCGCCAGGATCTGGGCGGCCAGGTCAGGGCCGTGCCCGGCGCCACCCTCGCTGTTGATGTCAGTGAGCCGGCGGGCCTGGGCAGCCGCGCCGACCAGCCAGCGCCGGCAGCCGCGGCATGATGCCAAGTGCGCATCAACCTGCTGCGCCGGCAGCTCCTGCTGCTCGCCGTCGAGCAGCGACGACAGGGTCTCCCGCACCACCTCGCACCGCATGCCGCCATAGTCGCTCATCCGGCGCGTGGAAACAAAGGGGCATCCCCAGGGAACCAAATCGACCCACAACGCGACTACTGATTGACGATGTGAAGATCACCAAGCGTGGGGAAGAGGTGTTCGATGACCGCACCGGTCTGGCTGGCTTCGCCGCCGGAGGTGCACTCGGCGCTCCTGAGCGCCGGGCCCGGACCTGGTCCGCTACTGGAATCCGCGTCAGCGTACTCGGCGATGAGCGCGGAGTACGCCGAGGTGGCCGCCGAACTCGACGCGGTACTGGCCGGAGTGCAGGGCGCCTGGCAGGGCCCCAGCGCCCAGCAGTACGCGGCCGCGCACGCCCCGTATCTGAGCTGGTTGGCCGAGAGCGCCGCCAAGAGCACCGCCGCGGCCGGTCTGCACCAGACGGCGGCCGCGGCCTACACCGCGGCGCTGGCCGGCATGCCCACCCTGGCTGAGCTGGCCACCAATCACGCGGTGCACGCCACGCTGGTGGCGACGAACTTCTTTGGCATCAACACCGTCCCGATCGCACTGAACGAAGCCGACTACGCCCGGATGTGGGTGCAGGCCGCGGAGATGATGACCGTCTACCAGGGCGTCGCGGGAGCGGCGCTGGCCTCGGTTCCGGTAGCGACGCCGGCGCCGCCGATCGTGGCCCCGGGGGCCGCCGAGGCCGCTGCCGCCCCCAGCTGGGAACAACAGATCGCCGACCTGCTCAGGCAGTACAACATGGGCTTCGCCGACCCGATCGCCAGGTGGCTGTGGTCGCTGCTGGGCGTGGACGGATATCCGATCGAGGCGTTTCCGTTTGCCAGCTCGGTCACCCAGATGCTGCTACAGATCCCGGGCATGACCCCGATCCTGGCCGGGGCGCTGGGCTGGACCACCTTCCACACCCTGACGCTGTTGTGGCCGATGGGCCAGATCGCCGTCCAGATGGCGATCCCGATCGTGATGGCCGCAGCGCCCGCCCTCGCCGCGGCCGCCGGGCTCGGTGCGCTGGGTGCGCTCGGTGCGGTCGGGCTCGACCAGACCGTCGAGCCGACCCCGCCGATGCCGGTGGGAGGCAGCGTCGGCGCCCCGGTCGCCGCGGGTGCCCCGGTGCCCGCGGGAGCCGAGGCGTGCGCCTGCGCGGACCCGATCTCCTCAGCCGGCCCGACCGCTCCTGCCACCGCGAGTGCCGGCATGCCGGCCGGCGGCGCGGCGGGCGGCGGACCGGGCGTCGGATTCGGGCCCACCTCCTGCCTGTACCTGGTGAGCAGCGTCTCCTCGTCGGCGCGGAGCTCCAGCGGTGCGCGACGTTCCCGCAGTGCCGACGAAGAGGCGTCCGAGAGCCAGGGCGCCCCCGGTGAAGCCACCGCGCAGGCTCTGGCCGCCAAGCGCCGGCAGCGGCAGCGCGCCAAGCAGCGCGGGTTCGGCGACGAGTACATGGATATGAACATCGGCGTGACGCCGGAGTGGGAGGGACCCGCCGGCACGGCAAGCGCCTCGGATTCCGGTGCCGGACCGCTGGGCTTCGCCGGCACCGCGACCGGGACCAGCCGTCAGGCTTCCGGGATCGCCGTGCTCACCGGTGCGGGGCTCGACACCGAGCCGCGGATCCCGATGCTGCCGGGCAGTTGGGGCGAGGTCTCTGACTCGCAGCGCTGATATGTAGGGATGTTTGTCAAGTCCCAGGGTGAAGCGGCGGCCACGACCGTCGTCATGGCCGCCGCTTCGTGACCAGGTGAATGTGGGTTGTCGAGCGTGTCGTATCGACGCGTATCAAGTCTGATATTCGCGGGTTGGTTACCGCAGGACGGGACTTTCGAGTCGGAGTTGGCCGCTATCTAAGGTCGAGCGTAATGCGTTGCAGGGCAGCGACATCGTTCATAGCGCAGCCGCGGGTCA
>NZ_UWOA01000112.1:0-898 GCF_900604305.1 Mycobacterium sp. P7213 | reverse complement strand
GCGGTAACGCGGGCAGTCAGGGCAACGGCGGCAACGGTGGTGACGGTGGGGATGCCGGCACTCCCGGTGACGGTGGTAACGGTGCGGCCGGGTTGGCTGGTGTGGCCGGTTCCGGTGGTGCGTTGGGTGCCGGTGGTGATGGCGGCAAGGGTGGTGATGTCGGTGCGGTCGGCGCTAAGGGCGTCGGTGGCGGCGGTTTGACCCCCGGTGCTGATGGTGCCGACGGTGATTCCCCGAGCGGGGTCCTGGGCAATGGCGGTAACGGTGGTGCCGGCTATGACGCGGCGTCGGATCTGAGTGCGGCGCCGGGTACTTCGGGTGGTAACGGTGGCGCSGGCGGTGCCGGTGGCAGCCATGGTTCGGGTGGCACCGGCGGTGACGGTGGCGACGGTGTGGCCGGTAAGTCTGGTGACAGTGGTGTCAACCCGGGTGATGCCGGTGGCAGTGGCGGTGAGGGTGGTAGCGGCGGCAGCGGTGGTGCTGGTGGTGCTAGTGGCTCGGTGGCTGGTAATGCCGGTTCTGGTGGCAATGCTGGTAGCGGCGCCAATGGTGGTGCTGGTGGTGCTGGTGTCACCGGTGCTGACGGGCAGTCCGGGGCCGACCTGGGTGTCGGTCAGGACGGCGGTAAGGGYGGTGACGGTGGTGCCGGCGGCGCGGGTGGTGTCGGTGGTGCTGCGGGTGCGTTGCTCAATGGCAGCGGTAACGCGGGCAGTCAGGGCAACGGCGGCAACGGTGGTGACGGTGGGGATGCCGGCACTCCCGGTGACGGTGGTAACGGTGCGGCCGGGTTGGCTGGTGTGGCCGGTTCCGGTGGTGCGTTGGGTGCCGGTGGTGATGGCGGCAAGGGTGGTGATGTCGGTGCGGTCGGCGCTAAGGGCGTCGGTGGCGGCGGTTTGAC
>NZ_UWOA01000116.1:0-755 GCF_900604305.1 Mycobacterium sp. P7213 | reverse complement strand
CGCGCAGACGGTGGAGGACGAGGCGCGCCGGATGTGGGCGTCGTCGACCAACATCTCCGGTGCGGGCTGGGGTGGTCTGGCGGAGCGGACCTCGATGGACACCATGGGTCAGATGCAGACCGCGTTTCGCAACATCGTGAACATGCTGCACGGGGTGCGGGATGGGTTGATTCGCGACGCTAACCACTACGAGCAGCAGGAAGCTGCGTCGCAGCAGATCCTGTCCGGCAGCTAGGCAGAAGGGGAACCACGACCATGTCGATTAACTACCTGTTCGGTGATGTGGATGCCCACGGTGCGTTGATTCGTGCTCAGGCGGCGTCGTTGGAGGCTGAGCACCAGGCGATCGTGCACGATGTGCTGGCTGCCGGTGATTTCTGGGGTGGCGCGGGTTCGGTGGCGTGCCAGGAGTTTGTGGCGCAGTTGGGCCGCAACTTCGCGGTGATCTACGAGCAGGCCAACAGCCGGGCTTGTCAAGATAACTGTGTAAGTGGTTGTGGCCATTGATGGTTGAGTTAGAGCGGGAGTCGTTCGGGAAATTGGATCGCAAAGGCGTTGAGGGCGTGGGTCCAGCCCCAGGTAGCGGTTCCGGTGGTTGATCCTCGTTTCTGGTTGATGTTGCGGATGGCCAGATACAGCAGTTTCATCGCGGCGGTATCAGAGGGGAACGAGCCGCGGGCTTTGGTGACTTTGCGCAGCTGGTAGTTCAGCGAGCCGCGGGCTTTGGTGACTTTGCGCAGCTGGTAGTTCAGCGA
>NZ_UWOA01000098.1:0-2950 GCF_900604305.1 Mycobacterium sp. P7213 | reverse complement strand
GGTTTACGCCGTAAACTCAGCCGCTGCGCTGGTTGGCGGCGCAAGGGTGCCAGGCCGGAGCGGATGGAAGCGGTTCCGGCCGCCGCGATGGCCGTCGGTGGCGTCGTCGGCGAGGCGTTCGTCGCGCCGGAGGTTCCTGCGGAAGAAGAGCTGCATGTCCTGGTGGAGCGGCGCGGCTCAGCGCTGCTGGTTCACGCGGGTGGCAGTGTCGACGCGTCCAACATCGCCGTCTGGCGTCGCCTGGTCGGCGAGGCCGCGGAGGTGGCAACAGCTCCCGGGCCGCTGATCATCGATACCAGCGCCCTCGAATTCATGGGAATCTGCGCGTTCGCGGTGCTGGTCGAAGAGTCGGCCAGCTGCCGTCGGCGCGGCATCCGGCTCTGCCTTGTCAGCGACCAGCACATCACCGCCCGGGTGGTGGACGCCGCGGGTATCGACGCCGAATTGTCGTTCGCCGCGACCGTCGACGATGCGCTCGGGAACGCACCGCGCGATGATCCCGGTTCGGTCCTGGACCGTTGAACGCCGGCAACCGCGGGGTCAGCGGGCCTGGATGTCCGCGGTGATCGCCCCCGTCACCCGGATCAGATCCGCAGGTGCCACCGCCACGTCCACGCCGCGTTGCCCCGCGCTGCACAGCACCCGGTCAAAGCCCAGTGCCGAGGCATCCACCACGGTCGGCAAAGTTTTGCGCTGCCCGAGCGGCGAGATCCCGCCCAGCACGTAACCGGTCGCTCGTTGTGCCGCCGCCGGGTCGGCCATTGCGGCCTTGGGCGCCCCGAGTGCGGCGGCGACCGCCTTAAACGACAGCTTGGCCGGCACCGGCAGGACCGCGATCGCCAGTCCGGGCGGGATCGCCACCACCAGCGTCTTGAAGATCTGCTCGGGGCGCACCCCGCCCGGTCCCTCGGCCGCGAGCTGCTCGACGGCTTCGGCTCCGAAAGCACGCTGGTCTGGCTCATGCCGGTAACGCAACACCTCGTAGGGCACCTGCGCGGCGATCAGGGCCGCTACAGCTCGGGTTGCCGCACGACTCACCGCGCCAGGATACGGCCGGGAAATAGTGCCATGGCCAACGCTGTTGACTAAGCCAGTTGGTGTGGTCGCTGCGCCAAGTCGTCGATCACGGCCCTAGGATCGGAAAGGAGTCGCCGATGTCAACGGCGATCGGTCTGCTGGAACGCGAGCTATCGGCTGGGCTGGTTGTGGGCACCGCGACAGAAGGGGCAGCGACGATACAGATGGCTGACGGCGAGAGTGCGTCCGGTACCGGGACCGAGGCTTCGACCGAAGCCAAGGCGCCGGTACGTTCCGATGAGACCGACGCGCAGCTGACCGCTCGGTTCGAACGCGATGCGATACCCATGCTCGATCAGCTCTACGGCGGCGCGCTGCGCATGACGCGCAATCCTGCCGATGCCGAGGACCTGCTGCAGGAGACCATGGTCAAGGCCTATGCCGGGTTCCGCTCCTTTCGAGAGGGCACCAACCTCAAGGCGTGGCTGTACCGCATCCTGACCAACACCTACATCAACAGCTACCGCAAGAAGCAACGCTCACCGGCGGAGTACCCGACCGACGAGATCACCGACTGGCAGCTGGCGGCCACCGCCGAACACTCTTCGACGGGGCTGCGCTCAGCGGAGGTAGAGGCTCTGGAGTCGCTGCCTGACACCGAGATCAAAGAGGCGCTGCAGCAGCTTCCCGAAGAATTCCGGATGGCGGTGTACTACGCCGACGTCGAAGGATTCCCGTACAAGGAGATCGCTGAGATCATGGATACGCCGATCGGCACGGTGATGTCGCGTTTGCACCGCGGCAGGCGACAGTTGCGCAGTCTGCTGGCCGACGTAGCCCGCGATCGTGGATTCATTCGCGACGGCCAGACTTCCGAGGAGGTGTCGTCGTGACCGAACACTCGCGAGACTGCAACACGCAACCGGCCGACGGCGAATCCCATGCCAACTGTTCGGAGGTGATCGCCGAAGTATGGACCCTGCTCGACGGCGAATGCACGGCGGAGACCAAGGCCAAACTGCGCCAGCACCTTGAGGAATGCCCCGGCTGCCTGCGGCACTACGGGGTCGAGGAACGGATCAAGACGCTGATCGCCCGCAAATGCAGTGGCGACAAGGCCCCGCGGCGTCTCTACGAACGCGTGCGGCTGGAGATCAGCCGGACCACGATCATCCACCGCGAGGGCTGATCCGGGCGGCTGCCATGGCGCCGGAGGCGATCACACGCGCGCGGCGGCGCCGGGCGAAGCGGGTCGCCGCTATGGCCTCGAGATGGCCGATAACTGCAGCAAGCCCGGCCTGAGGCCGGGCTTGCGGTCAGCTGTGCTGGCGAGCTTGAACCAACGCGCTAGGCGTTGGGTCGCTTGCCGTGGTTGGCTTTGCTGTGCTTGCGATCGCGCTTCTTGCGGCCACGTTTTGCCATGATTGGCCCTCCTAGCAGGTATTCCGGCTGACAAGTGTCTCACACGACCAGGCCTGGCGATAATCGCGCGGATGACCGGTCTGTCGTGGCAGCGCAACGCTGACGACATAGCCGTCGGCCGCGGCCGGCCGTCGGGCGAATCCGACGACCGGCTCACCGTCTCAGGATCAGTGCACCGAGAAGTTCCGAGCGCCCGCCAGTGTCTGCGGCACCAGGGCCGGAGGTGTCGCCGGAGCGGGCGGGGTCTCCAGTGCAGGCCCCGCGGACATGGGCGCCCCAGGCGGCGTCAGAGTGCTCACGTCGGTGGGCATGATCGACCCCACGCCGGGGACCACGCGGTTGAGCATGCCGTTCAACGCCTGCAGGAAGGAGTTCGCGGCGTTCACGCCGGCTGAGGAGCCTCCGACGGCAGAGCCGGGCATGCCCAGTGGGCTGGGGGCGCCCAGTGCACCTGGTACGCCCAGCGCGCCGGGCACGCCGAGCGGGCTGGGGGTGCCGAGGGGAGTCGGGG
>NZ_UWOA01000099.1:0-2479 GCF_900604305.1 Mycobacterium sp. P7213 | reverse complement strand
GCCTCCGCCTCCGCCGCCGCCGCCGGAGCAGCCCCCGCCGCCCCCGGCGCCGGAGGCTCTGCCGTGACGGAGGAGACCACCGAACGCACCATACGATCGCCCCGGCGGCTGGCGGCCGACCTGCGCAGCGCCGACGACCGCGACCTGCCCAGCCGCACCGATGTCGTCGGCCATGCGCTGTCGAACACCATCGGCGKCCCGGTTGGCCCCGGTGGTGCCGAGCTGGGTGGTGCCGGTCTTGGCCGCGGCCGGACGGCCACCAGCCAGGTCGTGCCCGCCCGACCAGCTCGGAATCGCCTTCATGGCATCAGTGACATTGTCGGCGACTGCTTTCGGAACTCGCTGCTCCCCGGCGTCCTTGGTAGTGCCGTCGAAGAGCACCCGGTCGTCGGGACCCACGACCTTCTCAATGAAGTGCGGCCGGTGGTACTTCCCGGAGTCGGCCAGGGTCGCGTACGCCGACGCCATATCGATCACCCGAGTCTGGTACTGGCCGAGCACGATGCCATTCTCCGGGGGCCCGCCCGAGCCGTCCTGGGACAGGGTGTGCGCGACGCCCGGAAAGCTCTTAGCGACGCCGAGCTGGTGTGCGGCATCGGCGACGTCCTGCGGTCCGTGCTTGAGTTTGAGCATCAACCGGTAGTAGACCGTGTTGAGCGACCGCTTGAGTGCCTCAGCGATGTTGCAGACTCCACAGCTGGCTCCCCCCACGTTGCTGATCTTGGTGTTGCCGACCGTCAGCGGGCCGCTGTCGATCTGCTCCCCCAAACCGATACCCTGCTTCAGCGCCGCCACCAAGGCGAACACCTTGAATGAAGACCCGGTCTGCAAGCCGGCCTGGGCGAAGTCGAACCCGCCGACCTCGTCACCACCGTAGTAGGCGCGCACCGCGCCGCTGCGTGGATCGATGGAGACCACCGCGGTCCGCATTGTCGGTTTTTGCCCGGCCATGGTCGCCTTGACGGCTTTCTCCACCGCCCGCTGCGCCTTCATGTCGATCGTGGTGGTGATGCGCAGTCCCTCCATGTTCAGGGTCTGCTCGTCGATGCCGAACATGTCGAGCAACTCCTCGGTGACCTGGCGCTGAATCAGTCCGGCGGGTCCGGAGGCTTGGTCGGCATTGCGCGCCTGGTCAGGCGGGATCGTCGCCGGGAAGAACTGCTTGGCCCGCTCGCTGAGCGTCAGGGCGCCGGTCTGCACCATGCCATCGAGTACCCAATTCCAACGGGCGACCGCGCGGTCCCGATTGATCGCCGGATCCAGCGCCGATGGCCGCTGAATGACCGCCGCCAGCAAGGCGCCCTCGGAGACGGTCAGGTCCTCGACCCGCTTGTCGAAGTACGCGCGGGCGGCCGCGGCGATCCCATAGGTGGTGCGGCCGAAGTAGATGATGTTGAGGTAGGCCTCCAGCACTTCGTCCTTGGACCACTCCCCGGACATCTTGGTGGCGATGACGAGCTCTTTGCCCTTGCGGACCAACCCGCCCATGCCGGCCCGCTCAGACCCGACCAGCGCGTTCTTGACGTACTGCTGGGTGATCGTCGAACCGCCCTGGGTATCACCACCGGTGAGGTTGTTCTTGACCGCCCGAAACAACCCCGAGACCGAGAAGCCGGCGTTGGTGTAGAAGTCGCGGTCCTCGGCGGCGACCACCGCGTCACGTACGTGGACCGGCACCCGGTCCAGTTTGATGTCAATCCGATTCCCATCCGGGGGAACGATTTTCGCCAGCTCGGTGCCATCGGCGGCGAGGATGGTCGACACCTGAGTGGTGTGGATGTCACCGGGTTCGGGGATCTCCACGGTGCGGTAGGCCATCCCGAAGGTAACGACCGGCAACGCCAGGAGCGTCGCAGCGGCGGCGTACAGGCCGCGTCTGGCCCAGCGCCACCTCCGGCGTCGACGCGATTCGTACTGATCGGGCTCTGCTGCCAGATCTGTCGGCGATTCGTCTGGGATAGGGGACTTTTCGCGATCCGGGCGTGGCCGCTCCATGGCAGCCTTGACCGCTTCCAGGCGCTCCTGCAGGTCCGCCTCGTCTTCAGTGCAGTCAGCGGACTTGGCTGCGGCTGCGCCGGCGTCCGGCCCGCTCTCTTCATCAGTGGGCGTGGCGTCGGTAGTCGTCAAGAAGTGTTCTTCTTCAGCGCTGTCGGCGCTCGGCGCTGTCGGACCCTGGGCTTTCACCGGTGGCCAGGGCATCCCCGCGGATAGGAGTCGGGCTTCCGGCCCTTCGTCATACCGACTCGGGCGCAACCCATTTCGGCGATCGGCGAAGTGCTCAGCAGCCAGCCGTCCCCCACGCATCGCTGCAGTCGCATGGTCAACAGGTTACTTCCGTGGACTCACCATCGGGTTGAAACAAGGTCACAAACGCACTACGGCGCAGCGGGCAGCTGCTCGGCCGCCGGCGGGCCGCCCGGTTCGGGCGCTTGCGGCACAGCCGGGGCAGGCGGGGCAGGCGGGGCGGCCGTGATGGTGG
>NZ_UWOA01000101.1:0-1722 GCF_900604305.1 Mycobacterium sp. P7213 | reverse complement strand
CTTCTTCATGGAAGACAACAGATTCTGAAGTCTGCCTGAGAAGTTAAACGAGTTGCTTATGTGATGCAAGGCTGCCACCTAGGCAACCCGGAGTGTCGGCGGTAGTCCGTTGGCGGGTCGACGGCTAGATACGTATCAACTTGACGGTGATGGTGGAGGCGTCGCCGTCGGCTCCGATGGTCAGGATCGGGGCATTGGGTGCCGAGGTGACGGTCCCGCCGGTCACGGTCACGGCATAGCCGTTGGGGTAGTGGTTGGCCGGCACGGCGATAGAGGTCTCGGAGCCGGCTCCGAAGGTGCCTGAGCCGTCGGCGCGGTCGGTGGTGTAGCTGAAGTTGAACTCGCCGTTGGTGAAGCTCAGCGACGTCGGGACGCCGGAGATCGCCTGGGGGTAGGGCTGAGCCAGGAGGTCGAGCTTGTCCCAGTTGACGTTGTCGCCGACCGGGGGCAGGTTCGTGTCGTAGACCAGTGCCTGGTCCTCCGGCGACGTGCTGGTGATGTCCTTGCCGGTGTAGGCCCATTCGGTCCAACCGAACAGATACCGGTTCGCCGCGTCCAGGCTCGCGCCGATGGTCGGAAGGTTGTTGGTGGCACCGAACTCACTCAAAAACGCCGGGATGTTGTGCTCCTGCGCATAGTCGTAGGCGTAGCCGAACACGGCGTCGGCATTCCAGTCGCAACCGAAACTCAGGTCGGCGAAAATCGCATTCACCATGCAGTAGTGGTGGAAGGAGAAGGCGGTGTTGTCGTCGTCGACCGTTCCCAGATGGTTCTGTACCGGCAGGCTGGCTTCGAGGGTGCTCGGACCGAAGAACACCGTCTTGTTCGGGTCGACCGAGCGGATGGCTTCGGTGATCTGGTTGTAGAACGGGGTCAACTGTTGGGCGTCGAAGTACGGGTTGCCCAGCAGGCTGCCCAGGGTCTGGGTGCCTGACCACGGCTCGTTCATGATCTCGTAGCCGGCGACGTTCTCGTTGCCCTTGAAGTAGTTGGCGACGGCCTGCCACATGATGCCGTAGTGGTTCTGCAACCCGATTCCATCGGGGGCTTGGTCGTTGGCCCAGAACGCGTCCCACGCGTAGTTCTGTGCCGGGCTCACGAAGTAGCTGAACGGGAAGCCCACATCGAAGTTGGGCAGGCCACCGGTTAAGGTGGCCCACTCCGGTGCGCCGTCGCCGCCGAAGTAGCCACCGTAGAGGTCTTGGTGCATGTCGAGAATGACCATGATGTTGTGGTTGCCCAGGATTTCGACGGTGTTTTCGATGGAGGCCAGGTAGTCGTAGTCGATGACACCGGGTTCGGGTTGGACGCCGGCCCAGATGACGCCCAGGCGTACGACGTTGAAGCCGTTGGCGGCCAGGAAGGCGGCATCTTTATCGCCGAAACCGTCGGCGGAGGGCTCATACGGCGGGATCTTGTAGACCTGGTTGAGCCCACGCAACATGACGACTTGGCCGTCACCGTTGGTGAAGTAGCCGTTGGAGACCTCGACCGGTGGGGCGACGGTGCCGGTGATGCCGCCGGGCAGGGAGCCGAATTGGCCAACGGCGCCGTGGGTTCCATCGAGCAGGCCGGCGGTGCCGCCGACCCCGCCCAGCGCGGGCAACCCAGCCAGGGTGGCGCCGTCACCGGCGTTGCCGCCGTCTCCGCCGTTGCCGAACAGCCAGCCGCCGGCTCCGCCGTTGGGGTTGGCTTCGGTGCCGTCGGCGCCGTTGCCGATCA
>NZ_UWOA01000108.1:0-977 GCF_900604305.1 Mycobacterium sp. P7213 | reverse complement strand
GGGTTTGCGAGGATGTGCCGCCGGTGCAGGGGGTTTCGTCGTGGGGGTTGCACATGCCGGGGGCGGCCCAGCGGGCCAGTACGGCATCGAGGGTGGCGCGGGCTTGGGGGTCGAGATAGCCCTTGATCGGGCTCATGCCGTCACGRTCTTGGGGGCCGAGCACAATCCCGCGGCGTTTGGCTCGTTGTTCGTCGCTGTAGTTGCCGTCGGGATGTAGATGATCGGCGAGGCGTTGGGCGAGTTTGGCGAGTTCGTCGGGGCGACAATCCGTGCCCAATGCGGTGAGGTGTTGTTCGGCTTGGGTCAAGGTGCCGGCATCAACGGTGTCGGGTAGGTAGTGGAAGAACGAGCGGATCACCGCGATGTGGGCGGCGCCGATCTTTCCCGCACGTTGGGCAGTGGCCACGCTCGACAATGTCGGTGCCAGGGTTTCGCCGGTCATGGACCGGCGGGGCCCCAGCTCGGCGGCCTCGGTGATACGCCGGCCGGCTTCACCGCGGGTCAGATGTAACTCGTCTGCCAGCACCCAGCGGGGTTTGCCGCCCAACTCGGCGGGGTCAGTGGCGGCGAGGCGGTTGACCAGCGGGTGCTCCACCGCGGGAAGGCGCCGTCGCAGCCGCTCGCAGCGCCGCAGCAGGGCAAGGCATTCCCGCGGGGTCAGTGCGTCGAAGTCCAGTTCCAGCGCTCGATCCAGGTCAGCGGACAGGGCTTGTCAAGATAACTGTGTAAGTGGTTGTGGCCATTGATGGTTGAGTTAGAGCGGGAGTCGTTCGGGAAATTGGATCGCAAAGGCGTTGAGGGCGTGGGTCCAGCCCCAGGTAGCGGTTCCGGTGGTTGATCCTCGTTTCTGGTTGATGTTGCGGATGGCCAGATACAGCAGTTTCATCGCGGCGGTATCAGAGGGGAACGAGCCGCGGGCTTTGGTGACTTTGCGCAGCTGGTAGTTCAGCGATTGCGCAGCTGGTAGTTCAGCGATT
>NZ_UWOA01000109.1:0-971 GCF_900604305.1 Mycobacterium sp. P7213 | reverse complement strand
GGGTCTGCTGCACGGATAGGTGACAGTTTCGGTCACGCGGCCTGACTGGCCGGTGTGGTCATGATCGTCTCGTATTCGATCGGGGTCAACCGGCCCAGGGCGATCTGGCGCCGGCGACGGTGGTAGGTGCGTTCGATCCAGGTGACAATCGCGATCCGTAGGTCTTCGCGGGTGGCCCAGCGGTGCCGGTCCAGGACGTTCTTCTGCAGCAAGCTGAAGAACGACTCCATGGCGGCGTTGTCGCCGGCGGCGCCGACCCGGCCCATGGAGCCGACCATGTCGTAGTGGTGCAGTGCGGCAACGAATTTCCGGCTTCGAAATTGCGACCCGCGGTCGGTGTGCAGCACACAGCCGGCGACATCGCCGCGGCGGGCGACCGCGTTGCGCAGCGCGGTAACGGCCAGCTGCGATTTCATCCGGTCGGCGATGCTGTAGCCGACGATCCGGTTGGAGAACACATCCTTGATCGCGCAGCAGTAGAGCTTGCCCTGCTCGGTGCGATGCTCGGTGATGTCGGCCAGCCACAAATGATTGGGGGCATCGGCGGTGAAGTCCCGGCCGACCAGGTCATCGTGAACTGGCGGACCGGGCCTCTTGCCGTTGCGACCCCGCTTCTTGCCGAACACGCTCCACAACCCGTTGTTCGAGCAGATCCGCCAKGCGGTGCGCTCGGCCATCGGCTGACCGGCAGCGCGGCCTCATCGACCAGGAACCGGTAGCCGAACTCCGGATCGTCCCGATGAGCGTCAACGAGGGCGTTGGTGCGGTAGGCCTCGACGATCTCGGCATCGGTGACCGGTTCTTGAAGCCACCGGTAGTAGGGCTGGCGAGCAATGTCCAGTACCCGGCACGTCACCACCACGGGGATCCCGTCGGCGGCGAGCTCGCTTACGAGCGGGTAGAGCCTTTTCCCGGCAGATTCGCCTGCGACAAATACGCTGCCGCCCGCCGCAGGACCTCGTTCTCCTGCT
>NZ_UWOA01000114.1:0-776 GCF_900604305.1 Mycobacterium sp. P7213 | reverse complement strand
TTGGGGTTGGTGCCGGTGATCGGGATGCGCACGCAGGCTGAGCGGTTGCGCTGGCTGTAGACCAGGTTGATCGGTGCTTCGTAGCCCGGGACCAGACGCTTGTAGGAGTTGATGGTGGGGTTGGTGAACGCCAGCAGGGAGGGCGCGTGGTGCAAGATGCCGCCGATGTAGTGGCGGGCGGTGTCGGAGAGTCCGGCGTAGCCGATCTCGTCGTAGAACAATGGTTCGCCGTCTTGCCATACCGATTGGTGAACATGCATGCCGGAGCCATTGTCGCCGAACAAAGGCTTGGGCATGAAGGTGACGGTCTTGCCGTGTGCCCAGGCGGTGTTCTTGATGATGTATTTGAACAGCATCAAATCGTCGGCGGCGTGCAGCAGGGTGTTGAACTTGTAGTTGATCTCGGTTTGCCCGCCGGTGCCGACCTCGTGGTGGCCGCGTTCGACGGTGAAGCCGGCGTTGGTGAGGTTGGTSGACATGGCGTCGCGCAGATCGACGTATTGATCGGYGGGGGCGACGGGGAAGTAGCCGCCTTTGGGGCGGACTTTGTAGCCGAGGTTGGGGCTGCCGTCGGCTTCGGTGGTGCGGCCGGTGTTCCACCAGCCGGCGACCGAGTCCACTTTGTGGAAGGAGCCGTTGATCGTGGAGTCGAAGCTCACGGAGTCGAAGATGTAGAACTCGGCTTCGGCGCCGAAGTAGGCGGTGTCGGCGATGCCGGTGCTGGTGAGGTAGCTCTCGGCCTTGCGGGCGATGTTGCGCGGGTCGCGGGAGTAGGG
>NZ_UWOA01000117.1:0-731 GCF_900604305.1 Mycobacterium sp. P7213 | reverse complement strand
CAATGACCGCAACCAGTCCAGGATCTCCCCGTAATCAGGGGTCAGCCGACGCTCGAATACCTCACCGGTATCCCCGTCCAATGCACACCCGATCACCGAACGTGCGTGCACATCCAAACCAACACTCGTACGCTGAACCTTCACTGGGGCCTCCCACATCTTGTGGCTCTACCGGCCAGGACCTGATTCCTGTCGGCAACCCACGGTCACATGTGAGTGAGGCCCCAGCCCCCCATACCGTCTAACCGGGAGTTGTCGGTGGGGCGCGCTACCTTGCCGGCATGGACACAGCACTGCTGATCCTCCTCACCTCACTGGCGCTGCTGGCGGTGATCCTCCAGGTGGTGGTGCTGGTGCGCCCCGCCGGCGGGGAGATCTCGCCTGCACAGCTCTCGGCGTTGCGCGGCGACAGTGAACGCGTGGAGCGAACCCTGCGCGAAGAGCAGCATGCCGGGAGGGCCGAACTCGCCCAGGCCTTTCACCAGTGGCAGCTGACCCTGCATCGCTTCGGATCGACCCTGCAGGGCACCCAGGACAAACTGGGCGCCACGCTGGATCGGCAGCTGCGGAGCCTGCAGGCCGAGAACACCGCGCAACTGGAGAAGATGCGCGCCACGGTGGACGAGAAGCTGCAGGCCACATTGGAAACCCGTCTGGCGCAATCGTTCACGCAGATCTCGGAGCGGCTGGAGGCGGTGCAGCGGGGGCTGGGGGAGATGCAGACGCTGGCC
>NZ_UWOA01000119.1:0-670 GCF_900604305.1 Mycobacterium sp. P7213 | reverse complement strand
GTCACCGCCCTTACCGCCGTCCTGACCGACACCCAGGTCGGCCCCGGACTGCCCGTCAGCACCGGTGACACCAGCACCACCAGCACCACCATTGGCGCCGCTACCAGCATTGCCACCAGAACCGGCATTACCAGCCACCGAGCCACTAGCACCACCAGCACCACCGCTGCCGCCGCTACCACCCTCACCGCCACTGCCACCGGCATCACCCGGGTTGACACCACTGTCACCAGACTTGCCGGCCACACCGTCGCCGCCGTCACCGCCGGTGCCACCCGAACCATGGCTGCCACCGGCACCGCCGGCGCCACCGTTACCACCCGAAGTACCCGGCGCCGCACTCAGATCCGACGCCGCGTCATAGCCGGCACCACCGTTACCGCCATTGCCCAGGACCCCGGACGGGGAATCACCGTCGACACCATCAGCACCGGGAGTCAAACCGCCGCCACCGACGCCCTTAGCGCCGACCGCACCGACATCACCACCCTTGCCGCCATCACCACCGGCACCCAACGCACCACCGGAACCGGCCACACCAGCCAACCCGGCCGCACCGTTACCACCGTCACCGGGAGTGCCGGCATCCCCACCGTCACCACCGTTGCCGCCGTTGCCCTGACTGCCCGCGTTACCGCTGCCATTGAGCAGCGCACCCGCAGCACCACCG
>NZ_UWOA01000121.1:0-648 GCF_900604305.1 Mycobacterium sp. P7213 | reverse complement strand
GGCAACGGGGGCGCCGGCGGCGCCTCGCTCGGCGACGGCCACGGCGGCGCGGGCGGCACCGGCGGCAACGCCGGCACCGGTGGCACCGGCGGCAACGGAGCGGCCGGGACCAACGCCACCACCGCGGGTGCCGCCGGCGGCAACGGCGGCAACGGCATGCAGGGCGGCAAGGGCGGAATCGGCGGCAACGGCGGCGATGGCGGCGCCTCGGCGCACGGAATCGCGGGCCAGCAGGGCGCGGGCGGCAACGGCGCCAACGGCGGCACGGGCGGCAACCCCGGCGACGGCGGTAAGGGCGCTAATGGCAACGCCAGCACCCCGAACGGGGGCCGCGGCGGCAACGGCGGCCAAGTCGGAGCCGGGGGCCTCGGCGGAGCGGGCGGTACCGGCTCCGTCCAGGGCGTCTCCGGCACCAACGGGTCGGCATCGACGGCGCACGCCGGCAACGGCGGCGCCGGCGGCAACGGCTTCAACGCCGTCACCCCGGGCGCCAACGGCGGCAACGGCGGGGCCGGCGGGACCGGCAGCCTGCACGGCGACGGCGGCGCGGGCGGCAACGGCGGCAACGGCGCGAACGGCGCCAACGGCAACCCCGTCGTCAACAACGGCAATGCCGGCAACGGCGGCAGCGGCGGCAAGGGCGGGGCC
>NZ_UWOA01000123.1:0-589 GCF_900604305.1 Mycobacterium sp. P7213 | reverse complement strand
GTCTTGCACTGCCCGTCCGGGGCCAACATCCCCCACCGCGACGTCGCAATACTGTTCTGCGGGGTCAACATCAAATTCACCCCAGCGGCCAACGCCTGATCCGACTCCCGACGCCGCAAACTCGCACACGCCAAATGAATCGTCACCAACGACGACGAACACGCCGTATCCAACATCATCGCCGGACCATGCACACCCAAGAAATACGACAACCGCCCCGCCGCGAAGTTCGGCCCGTTGCCGAAGGAGAGATACGGGTCGATGTCGCGCGGGCTGCTCTGCTCCGCCGCGAGCAGGGCGTAGTCGTTGGTGGTSAKRCCGACGAAGATGCCGGTCTGGGTGCCCCGGATCGCCTCCTTGGTGATCCCGGCATGCTCCAACGCCTCCCAGGCCACCTCCATCAACAACCGCTGCTGAGGATCCATCGCATCAGCCTCACGCGGCGAAATACCAAAAAACTCCGCGTCGAACTCCGCAGGCTGCCACGACGTCAAAAACCCGCCCTCACGAGAACAAATCGTCCCCGGCACGAGAACAAATCGTCCCCGGCACCGAATGATCCGACGAAAACAACGCATCGGCATCCCAG
>NZ_UWOA01000124.1:0-589 GCF_900604305.1 Mycobacterium sp. P7213 | reverse complement strand
CTGGGATGCCGATGCGTTGTTTTCGTCGGATCATTCGGTGCCGGGGACGATTTGTTCTCGTGAGGGCGGGTTTTTGACGTCGTGGCAGCCTGCGGAGTTCGACGCGGAGTTTTTTGGTATTTCGCCGCGTGAGGCTGATGCGATGGATCCTCAGCAGCGGTTGTTGATGGAGGTGGCCTGGGAGGCGTTGGAGCATGCCGGGATCACCAAGGAGGCGATCCGGGGCACCCAGACCGGCATCTTCGTCGGTATGACCACCAACGACTACGCGCTGGACATCATGAGCCAGATCCGGCCACAAGAAGTCGACCCCTACGTTCCCTTCGGCAATGCGGCCAATTTCGCGGCGGGGCGGTTGTCGTATTTCTTGGGTGTGCATGGTCCGGCGATGATGTTGGATACGGCGTGTTCGTCGTCGTTGGTGACGATTCATTTGGCGTGTGCGAGTTTGCGGCGTCGGGAGTCGGATCAGGCGTTGGCCGCTGGGGTGAATTTGATGTTGACCCCGCAGAACAGTATTGCGACGTCGCGGTGGGGGATGTTGGCCCCGGACGGGCAGTGCAAGACTTTTGATGCCGCCGCCGACGGT
>NZ_UWOA01000125.1:0-581 GCF_900604305.1 Mycobacterium sp. P7213 | reverse complement strand
CAGAGGTCTCGTGGGCTCGGGGAGGTGTATAAGAGACAGCGCCCCCCCCGCGCACACAACCGCCACGCTCCGGACACCTCATCGGCGGCGGCACCGTGCCCGCCCCACTACTAGCCCAGCTCATCACCAACGGCGCCACCACCACACCGCTGCGCAACCCCGCCGACCTGCCAGCCGAACCGCACTACCGGCCCTCCACCGCGTTGGCCGCCTTCATCCGCGCCCGCGACCTCACCTGCCGCTTCCCCGGCTGCGACCRGCCCGCCAACTACTGCGACATCGACCACGCCGTAGCCCACCCGCATGGCGCCACCCACCCGGCCAACCTGCGCTGCCTCTGCCGAAAACATCAGCGAACCTGGCAAGTACACTACACCCATGAGAGCTGCTGTCTACACCCGAATCTCGGTCGACCGCGCCGGGGAATCACTCGGCGTTCAGCGTCAGCTAGACGATTGCCGCGCCCTGGCCGACACGCTGGGCTGGACCGTCACCGAGACGTTCACCGACAACGACCGGTCAGCGACATCTGGCAAGCCGCGTCCCGGTTTCGAGGCCCTGCTGGCCACAATGGCAGCCGG
>NZ_UWOA01000126.1:0-575 GCF_900604305.1 Mycobacterium sp. P7213 | reverse complement strand
CCCTGCGTGTCAGGGTGAGTTGAGTCCAGTAGTTCATAGCAAATCGGCCTGTAGCAGGGCGAGATACGGATCAACACACCATGACCAGTTCCATGATTATGTCGGTGATCGACAATGAGCGGATGGATCCAGTCCACCCTCGGGCCGATGGGCCACGACGGCGGCGTGCGTTCACCGCCGCGGAGAAGCTTGCCCACCTGGCCGCCTACGAGCAGGCCTGCGAGCACGGCGACGGCGGCGCCTATTTGCGGCGGGAGGGCTTGTACTCGTCGTCGATCAGTGAATGGCGCAAGCAACGCGACGCGGGCGTGCTGGCGGGCAAGCAGCCCGGTGAGAAGATCGGCAGGCTCACAGCCGAGCAAGCCGAGATCGCCCGCCTGAAGCGGGAGAACGCCCGGATGAGTAAGCGCCTGGCCACCACTGAGGCCGCCCTGGACATCATGGGAAAAGCGCACGCTCTCTTGGAGACTCTCTCCGAGAGAGCGGATTCCGAAGAGCAGCGCAAGAAGCGCTGACCCAAAGCTACGGGTCGCTGATCGGCGTCGGCGTGTCAACCAGGGCTGCGGCGACGCTGA
>NZ_UWOA01000129.1:0-553 GCF_900604305.1 Mycobacterium sp. P7213 | reverse complement strand
GAGGCGTCGGTGTTGGCCATGTTGTTGCCGGCCGACTGCACCTTCTGACCGTGGCTGTTGGCCTGCTCGTAGATCACCGCGAAGTTGCGGCCCAACTGCGCCACAAACTCCTGGCACGCCACCGAACCCGCGCCACCCCAGAAATCACCGGCAGCCAGCACATCGTGCACGATCGCCTGGTGCTCAGCCTCCAACGACGCCGCCTGAGCACGAATCAACGCACCGTGGGCATCCACATCACCGAACTGGTAGTTAATCGACATAGTCGTRGTTCCCCTTCTAGCTCGACAGGATCTGCTGCGAAGCAGCTTCCTGCTGCTCGTAGTGGTTAGCGTCGCGAATCAACCCATCCCGCACCCCGTGCAGCATGTTCACGATGTTGCGAAACGCGGTCTGCATCTGACCCATGGTGTCCATCGAGGTCCGCTCCGCCAGACCACCCCAGCCCGCACCGGAGATGTTGGTCGACGACGCCCACATCCGGCGCGCCTCGTCCTCCACCGTCTGCGCGTGCACATCAAAACGGCCCGCCATCGAACGCATCGCGTCCGGA
>NZ_UWOA01000130.1:0-521 GCF_900604305.1 Mycobacterium sp. P7213 | reverse complement strand
CTGGTGGTGCGGGTGGCACGGGTAAGGGCGGCGCRGCCTTGCAGGGTCTTGGTGGTGCTGGTGGTGCCGGTGGCTCTGGTGGTGAGGGCGGCGAGGGCGCCAACGGTGCCGATGGTGATGGCACGCATCTGGATGGTTATGCCGGTGGTGCCGGCGGTGCCGGTGGTGACGCCGGCCAGGGTGGTGCCGGTGGTGCGGGCCGGGGCCCGATCGTCGACGGTGTTGATGGCACCGCGGGTGCCGGCGGCAATGGTGGTGAGGGTGGTGACGGCTTCACCGGTGCTGACTCCACGGGTGTGGGTGTCGAAGGCGGCGCCGGTGGTGCTGGTGGTGCGGGTGGTGATGGTGGCCTGGGTGGTCTGAAGGCTGATGGTTCCGGGCGTGCCGATGATGGTCTGGGTGGTGCTGGTGGTGACGGCGGTGCCGGTGGTACCGGGTACACCGGTCAGGCCGGTGCGGACGCCACGGTGGCCGGTACTGCCGGTGGTGCTGGTGAGTCGGGCACCAATGGTGGCGTGGCG
>NZ_UWOA01000131.1:0-519 GCF_900604305.1 Mycobacterium sp. P7213 | reverse complement strand
GAGCCGGCGTTGACGGGATCGACGCGATCATCGCGGGCGGGACCGGCGGCAACGGCGGCGACGGCATGCAGGGCGGTTACGGCGGGGTGGGCGGCAATGGCGGCGCCGGCGGCGACTCGGCCCACGGGCTTGCGGGCCTGCAGGGTGCCGGCGGCAACGGCGGCAACGGCGGTTCCGGCGGGGCCGCCGGCGACGGCGGAGCCGGCGGCCACGGCGACGCCAGCAACCCCGACGGGGGACGCGGCGGCAACGGCGGCGCTTTCGGCGCCGGAGGATTCGGCGGTGACGGCGGGGCGGGCTCGGTCCAAGGACTGCACGGCGCCACCGGTACACCATCGGACTACGCCGGCAACGGCGGTGCGGGCGGCAACGGCTACAACGCGGCTGCCGACCCCAACGCCGCCCCCGGCACCAACGGCGGCAACGGCGGCGGCGGCGGCACCGGCAGCCTGCACGGCAACGGCGGAGCCGGCGGATCGGGCGGCGACGGCGCGAATGGGGCCAACGGGGGGCTCGGGA
>NZ_UWOA01000132.1:0-516 GCF_900604305.1 Mycobacterium sp. P7213 | reverse complement strand
GGTCTCGGGGGTAACGCCGGCAGTGGTGCTGATGGCTCGGCGGGGGCGGCGGGCCGTGATGGTCTCAGTGACGGCAATACCTCGATCGATGGGGAGGCCGGTGGCGCTGGTGGCGCCGGTGGTAACGCCGGTGTCGGTGGCGCCGGTGGCKCTGGTCGCGGTGGCCAGGCCGCTTCCGGGGCCGATGGTGTCGCCGGGCAAGGCGGCAATGGTGGTGCCGGTGGCCGGGGCGCTGACGGTGTCGATGGCTTCGCGGGTGCCGTTGATGGCACCGCGGGTGGCAATGGTGGTGCCGGCGGCAACGGCGGCGCGGGTGGCCTGACCGCGGACGGGGTGACCCGGGCTGCGGACGGTGATGGCGGCAATGGTGGTGTCGGTGGGGCCGGTGGTCACGGCGCTCAGGGTGTCCACGGCACTAGTGGTGGTGCTGGTTCCCGTGGTGGTGACGGGTCTGCGGGTGCGGTTGATGGTGGTGCCGGTGAGCGTGGTGGGGACGGCACTGCGGGCAGTCGTGGT
>NZ_UWOA01000133.1:0-515 GCF_900604305.1 Mycobacterium sp. P7213 | reverse complement strand
CCACCGGCGGCACCGAGGCCCTGGGTGCCGGCCTTGCTGCCGCTACCCCCGAGGCCACCATTGCCACCATTACCACCGGAGGTGCCGGACTCACCGGCAGTGCCGTCACCACCGGGGGTGACCGCGTTCGTGCCGGCCTTGCCGGTGTAGCCGGCACCACCGGTGGCGCCGTTACCGCCATTGCCGCCCACACCCGCGGCGGCGTTGCCGCCACCGACCTGGGTACCCCCGGCGCCACCGTTACCACCGTTACCACCGGAACCACCATTGCCGCCGGACACCCCGGCGGTGGTGGAGTTGGTGCCTGCCAAACCGTTACCACCGGCACCACCATTGCCACCCACACCGGCGGTGCCATTGGCACCGTCAGCGGCCTTACCGGTCAGGCCGGTGCCACCGATACCGCCGGCGGCGGCGTTCCCGCCGGCACCACCAGCACCACCATCGAAGCCATCGACATGCCCGGCGTTGCCGTTGGCGCCGGCAGCGCCGTTGCCGCCCTGGCCACCGGACCC
>NZ_UWOA01000134.1:0-504 GCF_900604305.1 Mycobacterium sp. P7213 | reverse complement strand
TTTCATGTGGGTGAGGCGGCTGCGGCGTTTCAGGGGTCGCATGCCCGGTTTGTGGCGATGGCGGCGCGGGTGAATGCGTTGCTGGATATGGCGCAGGTGAATCTGGCGGATGCCGGTTCGACGTATGTGGCGGCTGACGCTGCTGCGGCTTCTGGTTACACCGGGGTTTAGCGGGCGGACCAGGGAAAAGGAGCAGACTGATGTCACAGATTATGTACAACTACCCGGCGATGCTGGCCCATGCGGCTGAGATGAACGGGTATGCGGGCACGTTGCAGGCGGTGGGTGCTGACATTGCCAGTGAGCAGGCGGCGTTGTCGGCGGCGTGGCAGGGCGATACGGGTATGACGTATCAGGCGTGGCAGGCGCAGTGGAATCAGGCGATGGAGGAGTTGGTGCTTGCCTATCGGGCAATGGCCTCCACCCATGAGACCAACACCTTGATGATGAACGCGCGCGACACCGCCGAAGCCGCCAAGTGGGGCTGACCCAAGTGGGGCTGAC